>JAGXGU010000057.1 GCA_024636575.1 Altererythrobacter sp. | reverse complement strand
CAATCGTGCCATCCGCAATCAAGGTGCGCGCGCCGTATGAACTGCGGAAATTTGCCAAATGTCCGGTCGCCACCAACGCCCGTTCACCCTTTTCCAGATCGGTTGCAGAAAGTTCGGCAGGCCTGGCTTCCCTGATGCTTTTCACTGTATCCGTGCGTGCGGTCATGGTTGGGCCGCCGTCGAAAATATCGACATAGCCTTCTGCTGCGAAGCCTTCATTTTCCAGCATCCGCATTGCCGCGCGGCCGGTGGGATGGGGCAATCCGATCACGCTGCGCGCGCTTTCCTGCAGCATGGCGATATAGACCGGATGCTTGGGCATCAGATCGGCGATGAACTGGTTGCCGTTGATCGCGTTGAAATAATCGGCCTCCTGAAAGCTCATTCCGAAAAACCGGCCGGCCACACCGTCCCAGAATGGCGATCCGCCGCGATCGTCTATAATCCCGCGCAATTCAGCCAGGATCCGGTCGGCAAAGCGCGCGCGGTGCATGGCAATGAACAGATAGCGGCTGCGGGCCAGCAGCAGGCCAAGCCCGCCCGCGCGTTCGCCCGGATGGAGGAACAGCCCGCCCACTTCGGAGGCACCCTCCAGATCGGTGGTCAGGCTGAGCATTTCGGCGCGCACCGTCCGGTCCAGTTCCTGCGAATGCTGGGTCAGCGTGGTCATCCGGTAGGAATAGAACGGCCATTGCTGGCCGACCTGGGTGAATATCTGGCAGGTGCCGCGCACATCGCCGGTGGCGGAATTTTCCAGCACCAGCACGAATTGCTCGTCCGCCAGGCCGTCGTCTTCACGCGCGAAGGCGGCGGCGGCCCGTTCCAGCTTGGCGCCCAGCGCGCTGCGGTCGGGCGGCAGATTGGTGAAACCGCCGCCGGTCAGCTTGGCCATTTCATACAGCGGTTCGAGATCGTCGGGGCGCGCGGCGCGCAGGCGGAAGGTCACAGTTCGTCTCCGGAAGCCAGGCGGTGGAGCACCAGAGCCGACAAGGCCGCGCGCTCTTTCAGCGAAGGTACAATCATGAATTCCTGCGGGCTGTGGATTGCGCCGCCGCGCACGCCCATGGTATCGACCACCGGCACCCCGCAGGCGGCAATGTTGTTGCCATCGCACACCCCGCCGGTGGATTGCCAGCCGATTTCCTGACCCAGCACCGCGCCGCAATCCCGCACCAGATCGAACAGTTTCTGCGCGCGGCCGTCCACCGGTTTGGGCGGGCAGGTGACCCCGCCATGCAAGTGGATGGATACCTCATGCGACTGGCGCACTTCACCCATCAGCGCCTGCAATCCGGCCTCGAACTTCTCGCCCGCGGCGGGTTCTTTCGGGCGGATGTTGAAGCGAAGCACGGCATTGTCAGGCACCACATTATTGGCCGCGCCGCCTTCGATTTTTGCCGGGTTGACCGGACATTCGGGCGTTTCAAGCCCCTTCAGGCCAAGCACCAGCGCCGCCGCCGCGACAATCGCGTTGCGCCCGTCCTGCGGGTTGCGCCCGGCGTGGGCGGATTTGCCCTTCACGATCAGCGAATAATTGCCGGTGCCGCCGCGCGCATGGGCCAGCGTTCCATCGGGCAGGGCGCTGGGTTCATAGGTCAGGGCGGCATATTTGCCCTGCGCCAGCTGATCGATCAGCGCGGCGGAGGACAGCGATCCGGTTTCCTCGTCCGCATTGATCAGCACATCATAGCCGATGTTTGCGGCCGCATCGGTGCTTTCCAGTGCCAGCAATGCGTGCAGCATCACCGCGATGCCGCCCTTCATGTCCGCCAGGCCTGGGCCGTTCAGCGTCACATCGTCCAGCCAGGTCTGGGTCTGGAACGGGTCATCCGCCGGAAAAACGGTGTCCATATGGCCGGTAAACAGCAGCCGCCGCGCCGCATCCGGCCGCACCCGCAGCACCATATGCTGGCCGTGCGGCTTGTCATATTCCGCGCCGCTGGCATCGATCCCCGTTACCGGCGCGGGATCGGCCAGTTCCACTTCGCCGGGCAGGGCCGAGAAAGCATCGGCCAGCAGGTCGGCCTGAATTGCCAGGCCGGCCAGATTGGCGGTTCCGGTGTTGACCGCGCTCCACGCCTGCGCCTGCGCCAGCATGGCGGCCTGATCGATTTGATCGATCAATGCGGTTCTAGTTTGATCCAATTGTGTCATTGGAAACAATCCCTAGCCTCGCCCAGGCCTGCGGCCAAGCCCGCCAGAGGATTATTGCCGGAAGACATCCGCCTAAACCGTTGCAATCAGGCAATGCGCAGGCCATAGGACAGCTTCCTCCCCGGGAAACATTCTGATTTCACACACCATGCGGCCCCCTGGCTGCGTGAACGATACGGGTAGGATTTATGAGCAATTTCGAAACGCGCGCCGGTCTTCAGGTCGATGGCGCTCTGGCCGGTTTTGTCGAGCAGGAAGTGCTCGCCCCGCTGGGCCAGGACCCCGCCGCATTCTGGCAGGGCTTTGCCGATTTGCTGGCCAGGTTTGCCCCGCGCAATAGGGATCTGCTGGCCAAGCGCGACGAATTGCAGGCCCGGATCGACGCTTGGCATATCGAACGGCGCGGCCAGCCGCATGATGCAGACGCCTACCGCGCGTTCCTGCATGATATCGGCTATCTGGTGCCCGCCCCGGCGGATTTCACCATCGGGACGCAGAATGTCGATCCCGAGATTGCGACCATGGCCGGGCCGCAGCTGGTGGTGCCGGTGCTGAACGCGCGGTTCCTGCTCAACGCCGCCAATGCGCGCTGGGGCAGCCTGTATGATGCGTTTTACGGCACCGACGCGCTGGAACATGCGCCCCCAGCCAGGATCGCCAGTTACGATCCGGATCGCGGCGCGGCAGTGATCGCGGCGGGCCGGGCATTCCTCAACATGGCGCTGCCACTGGTGGACCAAAGCTGGAGCGATATTGCCGGCGAGCATGATGGCACGCTGCAAGATGAAAGCCAGTTTGTCGGCAAGACGGATCGCGGCTTACTGTTCTGCAACAATGGTTTGCACATCGAAGTTATCTTCGATTCCACCAGCGCCATCGGGAAGACCGATCCTGCGGGCATTTCCGACATTATCCTCGAATCCGCGCTGACGACCATCTGCGATCTGGAAGATTCGGTCGCCGCGGTGGATGCACAGGACAAATTGCTCGCCTATCGCAACTGGCTGGGCGTCAATCGCGGCGATCTGGAAGAAAGTTTCGACAAGGGCGGCAAGACGCTGACCCGCAAACTGGCGGGCGACAAGAATTTCACCGCCGAAGACGGCAGCGAACACAGCTTGCCCGGCCGCAGCCTGCTGTTCGTGCGCAATGTCGGCCATCTGATGACCAACCCGGCGATCCGCCTGCCCGATAGCAGCGAGGTGCCCGAGGGCATCATGGACGCCGTCATTACCAGCGCCATCGGCGCGCAGGATGTGAAGGGGCTGGGGCACTATACCAACAGCCGCAAGGGTTCGATCTACATCGTGAAGCCCAAGATGCACGGGCCGGAAGAATGCGCCTTCACCAATGATCTGTTCGACGCAGTCGAGGATCTGCTGCATTTGCCGCGCCACACGGTCAAGGTCGGTGTGATGGACGAGGAACGCCGCACCAGCGCCAATCTGGGCGCGTGCATCCATGCCGTGCGCGACCGGATCGTGTTCATCAACACCGGCTTCCTCGACCGGACTGGGGACGAGATTCACACCTCGATGCAGGCGGGGCCGATGATCCGCAAGGGCGCGATGAAATCCAGCACATGGCTGACCGCATACGAGGCGCGCAATGTCGGGATCGGCCTGCGCCACGGCCTGTCGGGCCGCGCCCAGATCGGCAAGGGCATGTGGGCCGCGCCCGATCTGATGGGCGCGATGATGAAGGAAAAGATTGCCCATCTGAATGCCGGGGCCAACACCGCCTGGGTGCCGTCACCAACCGCGGCAACGCTGCACGCGCTGCATTACCACCAGAAGGACGTGTTCGAAGTGCAGAAGGGGCTGGGCGATGTTCCCGGCCTGGAACTGCTGCTGACCATCCCGCTGGCGGAAGGCATCAACTGGAGCGAGGATGAAGTGCGCGAGGAACTGGACAATAACGCCCAGGGCCTGCTCGGCTATGTCGTGCGCTGGATCGACGCGGGCGTCGGCTGTTCCAAGGTGCCGGACATCCACGATGTCGGCCTGATGGAAGACCGCGCGACCCTGCGCATTTCATCGCAGCACATGGCCAACTGGCTGCTCCACGGCGTCTGCACGCAGGATCAGGTGATGGATGCGCTGAAACGCATGGCGGCGAAGGTCGACGCGCAGAATGCCGGTGATCCTGCCTACCAGCCGATGGCGGGCAATTGGGAAGGTACCGCATTCCAGGCCGCCTGCGATCTGGTGTTCAAGGGCGTGGACCAGCCCAGCGGCTACACCGAACCGCTGCTGCACCAATGGCGCCGGGTGAAGAAGGCGGGCTGAGCAAGCCCCGCCGCTTTATTCCACGTCAGCGAGCGCCTTTGCTGGCGCGGCGGGTTTCGCCTTCGCTGCCGCGCTGAGTGTCGGTGCCCTTGGGAAAATTGCCGCTACGCTGGACCGAGCCGTCTTCCATCTCGGTCTGGTGTGCGGGATTCTTGTCAGTTTTGTTCTTGGGCTGATTGCCATCCTTGGCCATTATCGTTCTCCTTCTTCGCTCAACGTATGGAAGGCCGGTTCTTTCCGGAAAATCCGCAAAAGGGTGAATTCAAAGAATGCACCGGTACACGCTTCGCTTGCCAATCGCGCAGATGGGGCGTTTTAATGGTTCTTTGGGTCGGAGAAGCCAAGATGAGTATATTCACCTGTCCCATGCATCCGGAAATCCAGCAGGATCATCCCGGCGACTGTCCCAAATGCGGCATGCATCTGGTGCCGCAGGATGATCTGCCAGATAGTGATGCAGTGCATCACGCATATCATCACAGCGATAAGGTGGAGGATGACCTGACCGCGGATGACGGGCGCTACGACGTGGTTCCGGCGGAATATTCAGGGCCGGTCTATACCTGTCCGATGCATCCCCAGGTACGCCAGACCCATGCCGGGTCCTGCCCGATTTGCGGAATGGGGCTGGAACTCGAAACGGTCAGCCTGACTGACGAAGGACCCAATCCGGAACTGGTCGATTTTACCCGCCGAATGTGGATTGGCACGATTTTGACGGTGCCGCTGCTAGTGCTCACCATGGGGCCCTTTGTCGGTCTCGGCTGGGTGCGGGACGGTGTTGGGGGGCGTACGGCACTATGGCTCGAGTTTGCGCTGGGCACCCCTGTCGTGCTGTGGTGTGGTTGGCCATTCCTGGTGCGGGGCTGGAACTCCTTTCGCAGCCGCAACGTCAACATGTTTTCCCTGATTTCGATCGGTGTGGCTGCCGCATGGATATTCAGCGTGGTTGCCCTTCTCGCCCCGAGCAGTTTCCCCGAGGGGTTCCGCGATGCAGAGGGCAATGTCGGCGTATATTTTGAAGCGGCTGCGGTAATTGTCACCCTTGTCCTGCTGGGCCAGGTGATGGAACTGCGCGCGCGGGAGGGAACCGGCAAGGCAATCCGCGCCTTGCTCGATCTGGCCCCGAAAACCGCACGCATTCTGCGCGATGATGGCAGCGAAGCGGAAATTTCTCTCGAAGATGTGCAGGTCGGCGACCGGTTGCGCGTTCGGCCCGGTGAAAAGGTGCCGGTCGACGCGGCGGTCCTTGAAGGCCATTCGTCAATTGACGAGAGCATGATTTCCGGCGAGCCGATGCCGGTGGAAAAGATGCCGGGCGATCAGGTGACCGGCGCAACCATCAACGGCACGGGCAGCCTGATCATCAAGGCATTGCGGGTTGGCGCCGATACCACGCTGGCGCAGATCGTGCAGATGGTCGCCAATGCGCAACGTTCGCGCGCGCCGATCCAGAAATATGCAGACAAGGTCGCCGGGTGGTTCGTGCCGGGCGTGATCGGAATAGCCGTGCTCGCCTTTATCGGCTGGTCGATCTGGGGCCCGGCGCCCGCGCTTTCCTATGCGCTGATCGCGGCGGTTTCCGTTTTGATCATCGCCTGTCCCTGCGCCCTGGGGCTGGCGACGCCGATGTCGATCATGACGGCAACCGGCAGAGGTGCGCAGGCGGGCGTGTTGATCAAGAATGCCGAGGCACTGGAACAGTTCGAGAAAGTGGACACGCTGATAGTCGACAAGACTGGAACGCTGACCGAAGGCAAACCGCGGCTGGTGGCGGTCCTGCCGCAGCCCGGGCACGATGAAGATGAAGTGCTGCGGTTCGCCGCGACACTTGAAAAAGGGTCCGAACATCCCCTGGCAGAGGCGATCGTAAAAGGTGCGGAGCAGCGCGGCATCGCACTGGGCGAAGCCAGCGACTTCGAGGCGGTCACCGGCAAGGGGGTGATCGGTGTGGTTGACGGGAAGAAGATCATGCTGGGCAACCTCAAACTGGTTAGCGACCATGGGATCGACGCATCCGGACTGACCCCGGCGGCCAATGATCGGCGCGACGAGGGCGAAACGGTAATGCTGGTGGTCATCGATGGCGCAATTGCCGGGCTGGTCAGCGTTGCCGATCCGGTGAAGGAAACGACACCCGCCGCAATCAAGGCGCTGCATGAACTGGGCTTCCGGATCATCATGGCCACCGGGGACAATGAACGAACGGCCAAGGCGGTCGCAGCGAGACTGGGAATCGATGAGATCCGCGCCGACGTGCTGCCGCAAGACAAGGCCCGTATCATCCGCGAGCTTCAGGCAGAGGGCCGCAAGGTCGCGATGGCGGGTGACGGCGTGAACGATGCGCCCGCGCTCGCCCAGGCCGATGTCGGGATTGCGATGGGCACGGGGGCAGATGTCGCGATCGAAAGCGCAGGGATCACTCTGGTGAGGGGTAATCTGGATGGTATCGTGCGGGCCAGAAGACTGTCGCAAAAAACGATGAGCAATATCCGGCAGAACCTGTTCTTCGCCCTGGTCTATAATGGAGCGGGCGTGCCGGTGGCTGCGGGCGTGCTGTATCCATTTCTCGGCATCCTGATCAGCCCGATGTTCGCAGCATTTGCGATGAGCGCATCGTCGATTTCGGTCGTTCTGAACTCGCTACGCCTGCGGACTGCAAACCTTTGACACAGGGGAATGGCGCGGAGCCAACTGGAAAATCGGCCATTTAGCCGGTTCGGCTCAGCACCCGGGCAAGGCCGACAAACTCCGTAACGCTGAGCGTTTCGGCCCGGCGGGTCGAATCGATGCCGAGCGCGTCCAGAGCATCCAGCGCCCCCGGCACACCCTTCAGGCTTTGCCGCAGCATTTTACGGCGCTGACCAAATGCGGCGGCGGTGATCGTTTCGAGGGTTTTGGCGGAAACCCCCTCCGGCATGGCGGCGGGGGTGATGTGGACTATGGCGCTCATCACCTTGGGCGGCGGAGTGAAGGCGCTGCGGTGGACTTTCATCGCCAATCTGGCGCTGCTGCGCCACTGCGCCAGCACCGCCAGCCGTCCGAAGGCCGATCCCCCGGGCGCGGCGACAATGCGCTGGGCGACTTCCTGCTGGAACATCAGCGTCAGCGATGTCCATAGTGGCGGCCAGCTTTCCCCGCCCAGCCACCGCACGAACAGCGCAGTGCCGATGTTGTACGGCAGATTGCTGAGCACCGCGTAGGGTTCTGCGCCCATCAGCTCGCCGTGGTCCATCTTCAGCGCGTCCCCCTGGATTACGCGCAACTGGCCGGGGTAGGCTTCTTCCAGCTCGGCCAGCGCGGGCAGGCAGCGGCTGTCCATCTCGATGGCGGTGACGCGCGCTCCGGCGCGGAGCAGCGCGCGGGTCAGGCCGCCGGGGCCGGGCCCGACCTCCAGCACTGCCTTGCCCTGCAAATCACCGGGGATCGCGGCGATGCGGGCGAGCAATTGTTCATCGAACAGGAAATTCTGGCCCAGCGCCTTGGACGCGCTGAGGCCGTGACGGGCGATGACTTCGCGCAAGGGAGGAAGGTCGGGTATCACTCAATCCCCTTACGGGATTATTTCATCAGTTCCACCCGCCGCATCGCACAGTCCCCCGCCATGCGGATCGCGGCGATGGTTGCGCCGAGATCGGCCGCGTTCTTGCCCGCAATGCCGAACGCAGTGCCATGATCAGGGCTGGTGCGGATTATCGGCAGGCCCAGCGTGACGTTCACCCCGGCGTCGAAATCGAGCGTTTTCAGCGGGATCAGCGCCTGATCGTGATACATGCACAGCGCCGCGTCATAGCTGGGCCGTGCGCGAGCGGTAAACAGCGCGTCGGCGGGATGGGGGCCGGTGACATCCAGCCCCTCGGCCCGCAGCGCGGCGATGGCGGGTGCGATGATCCGTTGCTCCTCGTCACCGAACTTGCCGTCCTCGCCCGCATGGGGATTGAGCCCGGCGATGGCGAGGCGCGGATGGGCGATCCCGAAATCGCGCTGCAAGGCCGCCGCCGTGATCCGCGCGCGGCGGCAGATCAGTTCGATGGTCAGCAGCCCCGGAACAGCGGACAGCGCGCAATGCACGGTCAGCGGAACGGTGCGCAGTTGCGGCCCGGCCAGCATCATCACCGCGTCCTGCATGGGCAGGCCGCAGGCATGGGCAAGGAATTCAGTCTGGCCAGGGAAATCGAAACCGACCTCCGCCAGCAGGGATTTGGCAATCGGGCCGGTCACCATGCCGCCAGCTTTGCCGGCAAGGGCCAGATCAGCGGCATGGGTCAGGGAGGCGAGCGCAAGCGCCGCGCCTTGGCGGCACGGTTCGCCGGGAGTATAGCCCGCACCGGCAAATTCGCTGTCTGGCAGGTCAATGACCGGCAGGCCGGAGGGGAACGCCTGCGCCGCTTGTGCCGGATCGGAAATCCGCGCAATCGGCAGGTCGATCCCGCGTCTGGCGGCTGCTGCGGCCAGTATTTCAGCGCCGCCGACGGCGAAGAAGGCGGGCAATTTCCACGCCACCCTCGCTGTCCAGGCTGCAGCGATCAGTTCCGGGCCGATGCCTGCCGGATCACCCAGCGACAGGGCGAGAGGCGGCACCGGCGCTGTAATCAATTATACTCGATAAAGGCGTCGTTGCGCAGATCGCGCAGGTAACGCTGGGCGCGCTTGGTAATCCGGTCGTTTTCCAGCTGGCCCATCATCTGTTCGAAATCCGGCGTGTTTGCCGCCTTGGGATCATCCCGGCCGCACAGCATCAGGACGCTTACACCATCCTTGATCGAGCCGAATGGCGGGGTTGTCTGCCCGATCTGCAATTGCAGCAGGGCGGGCTGCAACTGGTCAGGCAGATCGCGCACTTTGACACTTTCATTGGCCACGACATTGGCGTTGATGGTGGCTGCGGCGCGGTCCACATCGCCGCAACCGCGCATCGATTGGACCACCTGGGTGAACTCGTCGATCCGCCCTGCCGCTGCGGCCTCGGTAACGCCCGGTTCAAAAGAGATCGCAATCTGCATCAGGCTCAGCACCGCATCGCGTGGATCGGCCATCAGGATCTGGCGCTTGTCGATCAGATACATGATTTCAAAACCGCCGGGAATTTCGAATGGCCCGACCAATTGTCCCGTTTCCATGCCCCGCGCTACCGTCTGCATCTCTGCGGGAAGGGTTTCCAGCCGGACAAAGCCTAGATCGCCGCCGACCACTGCGGTCGAAGCATCGGAGAATTGGCGTGCATAGGCCACGAAACTGCCGCCCTGCTGCAGTTGCTGGACAATCCGCCGGGCGTTTTCGAGCACGGCGTCACGGTTTTCCGGCGTGGCTTCGAGGTAGATTTCGCCGATCCGGTATTCTTCGGTCCCGCGCGATTCTTCCATCCGCGCCAGCAATTCGCGGACTTCTTCTTCGGACACATTGATGAACGGCGCAATTTCGCGGCGTTGGAGTCTTTCCCACGCCATTTCGCCTTCGATCTGGCGCTTCAGCGAATCCGCCGAAGAACCGATACTGGCGAGATAGGCATCCATCTTGCCAGTATCCGACCCGAAGTTCTGTGATGCCACCTGCGCATAGCGTTGGTTGACCTCTTCCCGGCTAACCACGATTTCCTGAGCGCGGGCCT
>JAGXGU010000056.1 GCA_024636575.1 Altererythrobacter sp. | reverse complement strand
TTTTCAGCAGGATAGGCACTGATTAAATTTATCCATCCATACCACCCGATGTTTACTTTACGTTCCACCCTTTCCATAGCTAGCGCGATGCCGCAGCCGCTTCCCCTCCCCGCGCTTCACGCCAGCCATGCCGGGACATGGCTGCGCGAAGCCAATGGCAACACCCGCGGCGTTTCCAAGGGGGAGGCGATCATGGCCGCGGCAGATACGCCGCTGCTGATGCTGAACGCGCCGCTGGTGGCATCGCGATTGGGCTATCCCGACCTGTCCGGCCTCGACCTGCTGGAATTATTCGCTTTCATCCATCCCGCGCAGTTTGTGGTGCCGACGCCAAAAGGGCTGGCACATGCGCTGAAACTGGATGAACCGGAAAGTGACGACCAGATTCCGGCGCTGCTGCAATTGGCCGCCGGGGCATTGCTGGAAACCTGCGAGCGCGCGGATTGGGCGCAGCGCGGCGGTGCCTGGTCCAGCCTGCAATCGCTGGCCAAGATGCGCTGGCCCTGGGCGCAAATCTGCGCGCCGCATATCAATCGCCCTGAACAGGCCGAGAAATGGCTGTTCGCCAAATTGCCCGAATGGGACGAGGCACCTGATCGGCCGCAGCCGAGGCAGATCACTCTATCCGAAGACGAGGTGGAGGCTCAGCTCGAACATCTGACGGGCGACGGCGCGGAACAGCGCGATGGCCAACGGATGTATGCGCGCGAAGTTGCCAGGATTTTCGCCCCCAGGGCGCAGCAGGGCCTGCCGCACCTTTTGCTGGCGCAGGCCGGGACCGGCATCGGCAAGACGCTGGGTTATCTCGCCCCGGCATCGCTATGGGCCAGCGCGGCGCAAGGCACAGTCTGGGTGTCCACCTTCACCAAGAATTTGCAGCGCCAATTGCGCGCCGAAAGCCGCCGTGCCTGGGACGAACAGCGCGCCGATGGCACGCAGCCGGTGGTGGTGCGCAAGGGGCGTGAAAACTACCTGTGCCTGCTCAATCTGGAGGATGCACTGCAAGGCGGGTTTGGCGGGCGGGCGGCGATCCTGGCGCAATTGGTGGCCCGCTGGGCAGGCTTTTCGCGTGACGGAGACATGATCGGCGGGGATTTGCCCGGCTGGCTGGGTACATTATTTGGCAAGCGGGGCATTTCCGCCCTGACCGATCAGCGCGGCGAATGCGTCTATGCCGGGTGCCCGCATTACCGCAAATGCTTCATCGAACGCGCGGCCCGGGCCAGCGCGCAGGCCGATCTGGTCATCGCCAACCATGCGCTGGTGATGATCAACGCAGCGCGGGGCCGCGACCATGCCCAGCGCCCGACCCGGATCATCTTCGACGAAGGACACCATGTATTCGACGCGGCAGATTCGACCTTTGCCGCCGCACTGTCGGGACAGGAAGCGATCGAATTGCGCCGCTGGATCATCGGGCCGGAACGCAAGGCACGCGGCCGCAGGCGTGGGTTGGCGGCGCGGCTGGCCGATGTCGCCAGCTATGACGAGGCGGGCGGCAAAGCGGTTGAGGATGCCATTCGCGCGGCCCAGGCCCTGCCGTCCGACGGTTGGCTGCAACGGCTGAATGATGGGGAGCCCTACGGCCCCTTGGAAACATTGTTCGCGGGGGTCCGCGCGGTAACCTATGCCCGCGATGAAAGCGCCAACGGGCTTGCAGGTCAGGAAGCTGGCTATGGCATCGAAACCGAGGCCGCCGGACTGGACGGCAATTTTGTGCAACTGGCCGGACAGGCACAGGCCGCGCTGGCTGCCATCCGCCATCCGCTGGTCACTCTGGGCGGACGACTCGAAGCGGTGGTGGAAGATGCGCCCGACTGGCTGGATGCGCAGGGTCGTGCACGGATCGAAGGCGCGCGCCATTCGCTCGGTTGGCGCGTGGATTTGCTGACCGCGTGGGAGGCTTTGCTCGACCGGTTGGGCGGCCCCACGGATCCTGAATTTGTCGATTGGCTGGCGGTTGACCGGTCCGACGCCCGCGAGTTTGATATTGCGATCCATCGGCGTTGGCTGGACCCGATGAAGCCCTTCGCGCGCGTGGTTCTGGAACCGGCACACGGCGTGATGCTCACCTCCGCCACACTCACCGACCGGGGGGCTGACGGCCAGGAATGGGAGGGCGCGATTATCCGTTCCGGCGCACCGCATATCGATGTTGCGCCGCATCTGGCCTCTGCTGCCAGCCCGTTCGATTATGCCAATCAGGCCGAGGTATTGATCGTTACCGATATAAAGCGCGGCGACATACCGGCTCTGGCGGGTGCCTATGCCCGGTTGATAGAGGCTGCGGGCGGCGGCGTGCTGGGTCTGTTCACTGCAATCCGCCGGATGCGCGCGGTGCATGGGCGCATTGCCGACCGTCTCGCCCGCGCTGGATTGCCGCTATATGCCCAGCATGTCGATCCGATCGACACCGGCACTCTGGTGGATATATTTCGCGATGATCCGCGCGCCACGCTGCTTGGCACCGATGCCTTGCGAGACGGGGTGGATGTACCGGGGGAAAGCCTGCGCTGCGTGGTGATGGAACAGGTTCCGTGGCCGCGCCCGACAATCCTGCACCGCGCGCGCCGCGCGGCAAATGGCGGCAGCACCTATGACGACCGGCTGATCCGCGCGAAACTGGCGCAGGCATTCGGGCGGCTGATCCGCAGCAAGGATGACCGCGGCCACTTCGTGGTCCTGTCCGCCGCATTCCCCAGCCGCCTGCTCAGCGCCTTCCCGCCTGGCACCCCTGTCACACGCGTGACACTGGAGGAGGCTTTACAACGCCTCGGCAAACGTGTTTGCCAACCAGAAACCGCATCAGGCGGCACGCAGCGAACCGAATGAAGGCAGGCAATCCGGACATGAAAACACTCGGTCTCCTGCGCCATGCCAAATCCGACTGGGACGATATGGCAACGCGCGATTTCGACCGCGGGCTGAATGATCGCGGGCGCAAGGGTGCTTCTTTGATCGGGACGCATATCACGCGCCACGGGGTGAAATTCGACCGGCTTCTGGCCAGCCCCGCCGAACGGGTGCGCCAGACGCTGGCCACCGCGCTTCCCGACATGGAGCCGGAGTTCGACCAGCGCCTGTATCTGGCGGGCACCGATACGCTGATGGAGGTGCTGCGCGAAAAAGGCGGCGATGCCGATGCCCTGCTGGTCGCCGGGCACAACCCCGGTCTGCAGGAATTGCTGTTCGCGCTGGTTCCGCCATCGGCGGAGGATGCGCTATTCGATGATGCCGCAAACAAATATCCAACCGGGACATTCGCGGTTTTCAAGCTGGCTATCGATGATTGGGCTGATCTGGATGAAAATTGCGGAACATTGGTCCATTTCATGCGACCGCGCGATCTCGACCCCAGTTTGGGGCCGGAATACTGATCAGCCTGTCAAGTGACCGGTTCGGGTCAATGGCGCTCCGCCGATCGAGCCTGCTGGCCAGCGCTGCATTCCAATTCCATCAACCCAAAACGAATCGTGGTCCCGGCCCGCTTTCTGCTGCCTCGTCCTGATCATTGTACAATTTACAGCGCGACAGGCTGAGGCAGCCGCAGCCGATGCAACCGTCCAGCTTGCTGCGCGTACGGGTCAGCTGCGCGATCTTGCGGTCGAGCTGGTTGCGGATCGACGCGCTGATTTCTCGCCAATCCTTTGCCGTGGGCGTCCTGCCCAGCGGCAGCTTGGCCAGCTCGTCCTCGATTTCGGACAGGGCCAACCCCAATTGCTGGGCGATCAGAATAAAGCTCAGGCGCCTGATGTCGGAACGCAGGAAACGGCGCTGGTTGCCATTCGTCCGCATCGGCTGGACCAGCCCCTTGTCTTCGTAAAACCGGATCGCGGAAACCGACAAGCCGGTGCGCCGCGCAAGATCCCCGATGGGGAGAAAATCATTCTTGCTCAGCTTGCGCGGCATGGCCCGAACCCTTCTTGAATAAATAGCTTGACCTCAACTTAGCTTGAGATTGCATGATAGGCAAATGCGATGATTCGTACCCGCCAACGCTCCTTTTCGGGCCTGGCGGAAAAGCGGGAATTGCCAGCTTAGCAAATTCAGGAGAAATCAATGTCCATAGCCAAACTCGAACACGTCAATCTGACCGTCACCAACCCCGCCCGCACGGCCGCGCTGCTGACTGACCTGTGCGGCTGGCATATCCGGTGGGAGGGGCCATCGATGAACAATGGCCGCACCATCCATGTCGGCAGCGACACTGCCTATCTGGCGCTATACACCAACGACGAGGTCACCGGCGAATTTTCCAAGGGGCAACCGCTCAGCCATGTCGGGCTGCAGGTTGATGACCTGGCCGCCGCAGAAAAAACCGTTTTGGAAGCCGGCCTCACGCCATTCAGCCACGGGACTTACGAACCCGGCCCGTCGACTTTCTATTTCCTCGACTGGGATGGGATCGAATTCGAGGTGGTCAGCTATGAATGAAATAATCCTTCGCGAACCGATGTTCGCCCGGATTGACCGGTCAAGTCAGACGAGCCTTGACCCTGCGCCGCGGGACCAGGGCTCGGCGGTGCGGTCAAGCGATACCGGGCCGTCCCACGGGCGGCACAAGTCCAGGGCGGCATCTGGTTCGCCTGCCAGCCAGACCGGATAATCATCCACATGAAGCAGCACGGGCATCCTGCGGTGAACCTCTGCTGCGGGTCCGGCGGCGTCTGTCATGACCATTGAATAGACGTCGCCCCACGCCTCGCTCGATCGCCATATACCTGCCGCAGCGAACAGATCGGCACCGGGAACCGCCAGCCATGTGCGGGTCATCGCGCCTTTTGGGCCTTCCGCCTCGGCCCAGCCGCTTAGCGGGATCAGGCATCGCCGCGCCGCGAAACTCGACTTCCAGAAGAAGCTGGCGAGTTTGTCGGTCCGGGCATTGTTGACCGGTTTCGGCTTCAACAGCTGCCCCTTGGCGCCCTTCATCTGAAGCGGAAACCCCCAGATCATTTGCCGCAAATGGCCACTTTCCACCACCAGGCCGGGGTAACCCGGATAGACTTCCGATCCCAGATTGCTGCCTGCGGCGTCATTGACCGCATCGAACAATCCGGCGACTTCATCGACCGTCCGTGTCATCCGGTAGAGATTGCACATCAGGCATTCCCCACGACAAAACAGGCCGCCGCCATCAGCGCGCCGGCAAACCGGTTTGACCGGAACCGCGCAAGGGGGTTGTCCGGGCCGGTTTCATTCAGGGTGGCCACTTGCCAGCCGAGGTGAAGCGCAACCGGCACCAGCGCGAGCAGCGCCAGCAGATCATGGCGCAGCAACCAGAAACCCAGCGCCCATAGCGCCAGGGCCGCGCCATAGAATAGCGCCACCCCTATCCTGACCCGCGCGCCCATTTTCAGCGCGCTGGACCGGATGCCGACCAGCGCGTCATCCTCCCGGTCCTGCAGCGCGTAGATCGTGTCATAGCCGATCACCCACATCACGCTTCCGGCGTAAATCGCGGCAAGTACGTCCCAATTGTCGCTCAGCAGCGCTGTCCAGCCGACCAGCAGGCCCCAGGTAAAGACCATCCCCAGCCACGCCTGCGGCCACCAGGTGATCCGTTTCATAAAAGGGTAAGCGGCGACCAGCGCGATGCTGGCGAGGGCGACGATCTGCGCTGTGCGCGGAAGCCGGAGG
>JAGXGU010000055.1 GCA_024636575.1 Altererythrobacter sp. | reverse complement strand
GGAATCGAGGCGGAACGCGATTTGCTGGAACCATTGCGGCGCTGGGCCGATGCGATCATCGACACCAGCGAATTTGCCACCAACCAGTTGCAGCAAATTATTCGCGAACGATTCGCCGAAACCGCGCCGCATGAAATGTCGTTAATCATCTCCAGCTTCGGCTTTGCCCGGGGTGCCCCACCCTTGGCCGATCTGGTGTTCGACATGCGGTTCCTCGACAATCCGCACTGGATACCGGAATTACGCGAACAGACCGGGCTTGATGCCGCGGTTGGTGCGCACATCCGGACAGATCAGACATTCGACACAGCCTTTGGCCAGATCCGCGACTTATTGCTGACCTTGCTGCCGCGTTATCAGGCGCAAGGAAAAAGCTATGTGAATATCGGCTTCGGCTGTACCGGCGGGCGTCACCGTTCCGTCTATACGGCAGAGACCATGGCCGAGGCCTTGCGCGATGCCGGATTTTCGCCCACGGTCCTGCATCGCAATTTGGGCTCGCGCGCCGCCGACCAGATCGAAGGGCCGCCAGCATGAGGTTCCGCCAATTCCAATCATGATGAAATTGCTCCATCCCCCCAGGCTCATTCCATTCGGCAACGGCAGGCAGCCATGATCGGTCTGATCGTGGTGACCCACGGCCGGTTGGCCGAAGAATTCGTGCATGCGATGGAACATGTCGTCGGCCCGCAGGAAGCGATAGCCACAGTTTGCATCGGTCCGAATGACGACATGGAGAAACGGCGGCAGGAAATCGCTGCTGCGATCAAGAATGTCGAACAGGGACAGGGCGTGGTCATCCTGACCGACCTGTTTGGCGGCACACCGTCGAACCTGGCAATCTCGCTGCTCGATCCGGGCCGGGTCGAAGTGATCGCGGGGATCAATTTGCCCATGCTGATCCGGCTGGCGGGAACGCGCAAGACTTGCGCCATTGGCGATGCGGTTGTCGCCGCACGCGATGCTGGCAGAGCCTACATCACCGTGGCATCCGAATTTCTGGGCAAGGCGGAGAAAAGCGGGGGCGCGGGATGAATGAACATCGCAGGGAAATGTTGATCGTCAACCAGCGCGGGCTTCATGCGCGCGCCAGCGCGAAATTCGTCAACGCCGTCAGCGCATTGCCCGATGGGGTCGCGGTTCGCGTGGCCAAGGATGGCAACGAGGCTGTTGGCGGGTCCATCCTAGGCTTGATGATGCTGGGCGCCGCAAAGGGCGATACGGTCGAACTTATCGTGGTGGGGGACGGCGCAGAGGATGTTCTGGAACAGCTTTGCTCCCTGGTCTGCGGCGGATTTGGCGAGGACTGATGACCAGCCAGTCCCGGCGCGAGATTACCGGCTATTCCAATCCCACCGTCAAATATCTGCGCAGCCTGCGTGACAAGAAAAACCGCCGGCGCGAAGGCAAATTCCTGGTCGAGGGGCTGCGCCTGCTGACCGATGCCCGGGAAACCGGCAGACTACCGGAAATGCTGGTGATGGCGACAGGTCGCGATCCGCATCCCTTGCTGGACGAGTTGGAACGTGCGGTGTTTGATGCAGGCGGCGAAGTCATCGAAACCAGCGCAGACATTCTCAGCAAGATTACCGGCAAGGATAATCCGCAAGCCGTGGCGGGGATGTTTGCCGAATTCGACACTTCGCTGAACGCGCTCGACCGGACCGCCGGATCGATCTGGATGGTGGCGCAGGCGCTGCGTGATCCGGGCAATCTGGGCACCATGCTGCGCACTTGCGACGCAGTGGGCGCAGGCGGATTGATCCTGGTCGATGATTGCGCCGATCCCTTCTCGGTCGAAGCCGTCCGGGCCAGCATGGGTGCGGTCTTCACGCAGCAGATTGCGCAGGCCGCCTGGGGCGATTTCCTGGTCTGGTTGCGCGGCGGACCGGGTCAGCTGATCGCCGCCTCCTTGCGCGATTCAGTAGATTACCGGGGTGCGCCCTATGCCGCACCCTGTTTCATCCTGATCGGCAACGAATCGCAAGGCCTGCCGCAGGGCTACGAGGACGCCTGCGACCTGCGCGTCACCATGCCGATGCGCGGAAGGGCGGACAGCCTGAACGCGGCCGTCGCCGGTGCCGTACTGGCTTACGAGGTTTTGGCCTCGCTCGATTGATCGGCGAGAGCGGCTTCCCCGTCATTTTCCACATCGGCCTGGGTATAGCGGGGCGCGCTTTCCACCAGCGGTACTTCCTCGATCTCGCGTTTGCCGATCTCGATGCCCTTTTCCGCCAGCCGCTTGCCGGAGGACAGGACGTTGCGTTCGAAGCTGCCGACGAATTTGTTGTAATTGCCGACGGCCGTTTCGAGCCCGGACCCGACCCGCTTGAGATGCTGCGAGGCAGTTGCCAGGCGTTCGTAGAGCTCCGCCCCGGCCTTGCCGATTTCGCGCGCCTCCGTCGCCAATTGATCCTGCCGCCAGACCTGCGCAATCGTGCGGGCAATCGCCACCAGATTGGTTGGGGTGGCCAGCAGAACCCCGTTCTGGAATGCGAAATCCCACAAATCGGGATCGGTTTCTAGCGCGGCAGCGACGAAGTGTTCGCCCGGCACGAACATCACCACGTAATCGGGCGCTTCGTCGAACTGGCTCTGATAGCTTTTCGCGCCCAGTTGCTGGACATGGTTGCGCATCGATTTCGCATGGGCACCCAGCGCCCGCTTGCGAACCTCGTCATCGTCCGCCTCGAACGCTTCCTGATAGGCATTGAGCGATACTTTCGCATCGATGATCAGCTTCTTCTGGCCCGGCACATTGACGATCGCATCGGGGCGCAGCCGGCCGTCAGCGGTGTCGATCGAATGTTCGAGGATGAAATCCGTGTGTTGCGACAATCCGCATTGCTCGAGAACATTCTGCAAGGCGCGTTCACCCCAGCGGCCCCGCGCCTTGGGCGCGTTGGTCAGTGAATTGCCCAGCCGCTGCGCTTCGCGCCGGACCTCTTCCTGGCCCTTCTGCATATTGTCGATCAGGCCGGTCAGCTGCCCGAACGCGTCCACCCGCTTGGCTTCCAGCGCGATCACCTGATCCTCGTAATTCTTGAGCTTCAGGCCCACAGGCTCGAGCAGCGCCTTGATCTTCTGCTCGCCCGCTTCCTCGGACTGTTTGAACCGTTCGTTGGCGCGGTTGAGGAATGCTTCCTGCGCCTTGCCCAGCACCGCAGCCCCGGTGTTTTCGAATTCCTTGAGCAATTTCTCCCGGCTTTCTTCGAGCAGTCGTTTCTGCTCTTCAAATCCGGCAGCCTGCGCTTTCAGACCGGTCAATTCCTCACGGGTTGCATCCAGCTTCGCCGCCAGATCGTCAGCCCGCGCGGCACGGTCGCTCATGGTTGCCAGTTCGGGCGCCATGCGGCTGACCTTCTCAACAGCCGCCTTCGCCTCCGCATCGCGTTCCTCAAACCGGGCGCGCCAATCGGAGACGGGACGTGAGCCGAAAAACCAGCCGAGAGCGATTCCGATCAGTAGGGCGAAAATGAGTATTGGAACTACAAGAGCTGATGAATCCATCTATTATCCTTCAGAGGTTCCGACGGGATTGCTCCCGTCGGATTGCTCTGTGCATCACTGTCTCAGCGGTATTGAAGATCTATCAATGCGTCATCTTCAGTGTCAAAACCGTATTCGGAAACAGCAAGAATATTGCCATCTTCCGCGATTTTGATCCAATGGATGCCGTCGCTGAGAACGCACAGGGAGTGAAGCCGACTTATCATGTCGTTCTCCTCTGTGATTCAAAAAATTTCGAGATCGGTTTTCGGGCGTCAAAGCGAAGGATTCAGCTCAGATCACGGGGCGGGCTATGAGAGAGTTCATCTCTCTCGATTGTTCCGAGTTTCTAGCGACTCGTTCCGGCCGTCATAATCAGCTTCGGTTTGCTTATCGGGGCTTAATTACCAAGCTCAGTGAAGTTTTCTAAAGACAAGAGCACCTATAAGCGCCTCCATAGCTGTTGAACAGAAGGAGAACTTATACCTTTGGAGGTCAATGGCAAGGCTTAAAGGTCAAGCCTGTGGATATCACGCTGCCTTGCGCATCTTGTCGAGCTTCTTCAGCGCCATATTGCGCTTCAGCTTGCTCAGATGGTCGATGAACAGGATCCCTTCGAGGTGGTCCATTTCATGCTGGATGCATGTGGCCATCAGGCCGTCCAGATCTTCCTCGTGCACCGTGCCATCGACATCCTGATACCGCACGCGGCAGGTCGCCGGGCGGTCGACATCGGCGTAGATATCGGGGACGGACAGGCAGCCTTCGGAATAGGTCGCCAGTTCTTCCGCCGGTTCGAGAATTTCCGGGTTCACGAACACGCGCGGCTGCTTCAGCGTCGGCTGGTGCGTGTGGTGATGGCCTTCGTGAGCGGTACAGACTTCGGGTTCCGCATCGGGATCATCGGGCTGCAGATCGATCACCAGCACGCGCAGAGGCACGGCAACCTGGATGGCGGCGAGGCCGATGCCGGGCGCTTCATACATCGTTTCGAACAAGTCGGCGACGAGCACCTTCAGCTCGTCATCGAACTTTTCGACCGGAGTCGACACGGTTTTCAGCCGGGGGTCCGGCACTTGGAGAATATCACGGATAGCCATGCGGTCTATTTAGTGCCGGTTGTGCCCCGCTGCAAGCGTTTGGACCGCTATCCCACCGGCCTTCTTGCCCGTAGCGCCTGCGCCAGGGTGCCTTCGTCGAGGTAGTCCAGTTCCCCGCCCACCGGCAGGCCATGCGCCAATTGGGTGATCCGCACCGGATATTCCTCCAGCCGCTCGGCCAGATAATGGGCGGTGGTCTGCCCTTCCAGCGTGGCGTTCATGGCCAGCACCACTTCGTCGATCCCGCCCCCGTCTTCCCGGGATGCCACCCGTTCGAGCAACGATCCGATATTCAGGTCTTCCGGCCGCACCCCGTCCATCGCGGAAAGCTTGCCGCCCAGCACGTGGTAGCGCCCGGTAAACAGTTTCGCGCGGTCCAGCGCCCACAGATCGGCGACATCCTCCACCACGCAGATGGACGTCTGGTCGCGCCGCGGATCGGCGCAGATGCCGCAGGGGTCTTGCGTGTCGACATTGCCGCAGGTCCGGCATTCCACCAGCCGGTCCCGCACCTGTTCCAGCGCGCCGAGCAATTGCAGCAGTGCGGTTTCCCGCCGCTTCACCAGCCACAGCACCACCCGCCGGGCGGAGCGCGGACCAAGCCCGGGAAGCCGTGCCAGGGCCGATGCCAATGTCTCGATCTCTTGCGATGCCATGCGCAGGGGGATAGGGGTTGCGCCCCGCAATAGGAAGGCCGACCTACCCAGTCATGCGCATCATTTTCATGGGAACGCCCGGTTTCGCCGTGCCGACACTGGCCGCACTGGCCGAGGCGGGGCACACTATCGTCGCTGTCTACACCCAGCCGCCCCGCCCGGCAGGCCGGGGCAAGAAACTGCAACCATCACCGGTCCAGGTCGAAGCGGAGATTCGCGGGATCGCGGTGCGCAGCCCGGTATCGCTCAAGAATGCCGGGGCGCAGGCAGAATTTGCCGCACTGGAACCAGATATTGCGGTGGTCGCGGCCTATGGTTTGATATTGCCGCAAGCGGTGCTTGATGCGCCCAGGCATGGCTGCCTGAATGTCCATGCGTCGATCCTGCCGCATTGGCGCGGCGCGGCACCAATCCAGCGGTCGATCCTGGCAGGCGATCCGGTAACCGGGATCACCATCATGCAGATGGAGGCGGGCCTGGATACCGGCCCGATGCTGGCCACCGCCCGCACCCCGGTGGAGGACAAGACGGCGGGCGAATTGACCGAGGAACTGGCTGAAATCGGCGCGCAATTGATGGTCGGCACGCTGATCGATCTGCCCATGCTGCATGCCGTGCCGCAGGACGATTCCGAAGCAAGTTACGCGCCCAAGATCGACAAGGCGGAAGCGAAAATCGACTTCGCCCGGCCCGCCGAGGCAATCGAACGGCAAGTGCGCGCTTTCGCCCCCTTCCCCGGTGCCTGGTTTGAACTGGACGGCGAACGGATCAAGGTGCTGAAGGCAGAAATTGCCAAAGGAGAAGGCGCTGCGGGGACCGCGCTTGACGATGCGCTCACCATCGCATGCGGCGCCAGCGCCCTGCGTCTTTTGCGTGTCCAGCGGGCAGGCAAACCGGTGATGGACGCGGCGGATTTTCTGCGCGGAAAACCGGTGCCGGAGGGGACAGAACTGGCGTGACCCGTTTTGCGCTTACTCTTGAATTCGATGGCACTCCTTTTCAGGGATTGCAGCGGCAAAGGCATGGTCCCAGCGTGCAACGCTCCGTTGAGGCCGCACTGCTTGCGGTGCTGGGCGAGAAGGTGACCCTCCATTCCGCCGGACGGACCGATTCCGGCGTCCATGCCCTGGCCATGCGCAGCCATGTCGATGTTGCCAGGGACATCACGCCTTTCCGCCTGATGGAGGCGATCAACGCGAAACTTCGCCCTGACCCGATTGCAGTCACCGCGTGCGAGACCAAACCCGATGATTGGCACGCGCGCTTTTCCTGCATCCGCCGCAGTTACCAATACCGCATCCGCAACCGCCGTGCGCCACTGACGATTGATCTGCACCGGGCATGGCACATCCGCCCCGAACTCGACCACGAAGCCATGCACCGCGCGGCGCAGGCGCTGGTCGGGCATCATGATTTCACCACTTTCCGTTCGGCCCATTGCCAGTCTGACAGTGCGGTCAAGACGCTGGACCGGCTGGATGTGCGGCGCGAAGGTGACTGGATTGTTATCGAGACCCATGCACGCAGTTTCCTGCATCATCAGGTCCGATCCATGGTAGGGTGCCTGGCACTGGTCGGCATGGGCCGATGGACAGAAACGCAAATCGGACAAGCCCTCGCGGCCGCAGACCGGCAGGAATTGGGTTTGAACGCACCGCCCCACGGCCTCTACTTTGTGGCGGCCGACTATCCCGAAGAACAAGAATAAATCAGGAGAAGAATTGATGAGTACGGTTGGAAAACAGGTTTTCACGACTTTGGAATCGGATGGCACACTGACGGTTGAAGTCGCCGAGACGACCTTCCCCGAACCAAAGGGCGCGCAAGTACTGGTGCGGATGGAAGCCGCGCCGATCAATCCTTCGGATCTGGCGCTGCTGTTCAGCGCGGCCGATCTGGAAAACGCGCATTATTCGCCCGGCAAGATCGTCGCCAAGATGCCCGAACCTTTCCTCAGCGGTTCCAAGGGCCGCCACGGCCAGCGGATGCCCGTGGGCAATGAAGGTGCGGGCACCGTGGTCGCCGCAGGGGACAATCCCGCCGCGCAGGCGCTGGTCGGCCAGCGGGTTGCCTGCGTTCCCGGAAACGCATTCAGCCAATATTCCATTGCGGAAGCGGGCATGTGCCTGCCGCTGGGCGATATTTCGTCTGAAGATGGCGCCTCCGCCTTCGTCAATCCGATGACTGCACTGGGCTTTGTCGAAACCGCAAAGATGGAAGGCCACAAGGCCATCCTGCATTTTGCCGCGGCATCGAACCTGGGCCAGATGCTCAACCGTATCTGTCTGGAAGACGGAATGGCGCTGGTCAACGTCGTGCGCAAGCAGGAACAGGTCGATCTGCTGAAAGGCCTCGGCGCGAAGCATATCGTGAATACGTCAGACGATGATTTCATGGCGCAATTGCGCAGCGCGATCGACGAAACGGGCGCTTATCTCGGCTTCGATCCGATCGGCGGCGGCAACTCTGTCGATACCGCCTTCAAGGCGATGGAACAGGTCGCGGTTGGCAAGATGAAGGAATTCAGCCGTTACGGGTCGGATCAGGCGAAGAAGATGTATATTTATGGCCGCCTGGACCTCGGCCCCACGATCCTGACGCCGTCCTATGGTTTCGGCTTCACCCTGTCGGGCTGGCTGCTGTTCCCGTTCCTGCAAAAGGCGGGCATGGAAACCATGGCCCGGATGCGGAAACGTGTGTTAGACAATCTGACCACCACCTTCGCCAGCCATTACAAGCAGAAGGTCACGCTGGAACAGATGCTCGAAAAAGACGCAGCCATCGATTACCGCGCCATGCGCACGGGCGAGAAATATCTCGTCACGCCTTAACGCCGGTCAAATGCTTCCTGCTGGCGGAGGGGATCGGTGATCCCGTTCGCCAGCAGCAATTGCAGCAAAATGCGCGATTTTGCCGGGCCGAGTGCGCGGGCGGCAATAAAACCGTTATCATCATCGTCAGGTTCACGGTCCACCAGCCCCTGATCAACGCGGGACGCCCGCACCACCGGCACCCCGGCCTGCACCGCCTGCGCCAAAGCTTCGCGAACTGCTGCGGGCGCATTGCCCTGGCCAAAACCGGCCAGCACCAGCCCCTTGGCCCCGCCGCGCACCGCATCCTTCACATCCCCGCCCGGCATTCCTGCATAGGCATACAGGATACTGACTTTCGGCAGTTCCTGAGGGAATTCCAGCCGCGCCGTTTCATCCACGCGCCACGGCGGGCCGAACCATTCGATCGAGGCGGGTGTGACATGGCCAACCGGCCCGCGCGGAAACCCGCGAAACGCATTGAGCCCCTCGGTGCGCGCCTTGCGGGCATCGCGCGCGGCGAAGATATCGTCGCTCATGACCAATAAAACGCCGCGTCCCGCCGTATCCGCATCACCCGCGGCGCGCACCGCATTGGCGAAATTGCGCATCCCGTCGCTGCCCACCGCATCGGCCGGACGCATCGCCCCCACCAGGATCACCGGCTTGGCGGTTGGAAGTGTCTGGTCAAACAGGAATGCGGTTTCTTCTGCGGTATCGGTGCCGTGGGTGATGATGATCCCCTGACAGGCATCATCTGCCATCGCGGCCGACACAGCGTCATGCAATTTGTGCCACAATGCCGGGCCGATATCTTCCGACCCGATGCTGGCAAACTGCGTTCCAACCAATGTCGCGGGCAGCCCCAGCCGCGCCACTTCCGCGAGCAATTCGTCCACTCCGATCTGCCCGGGGATATACTCGCGGCTAGTCGCCGATCCCGCCTTTCCGGCGATCGTGCCACCGGTCGCGAATATCTTTATGTGTCTGCCTGTCATGCCAGCGCCATAACGATCCGTGCAGTAATTCGCCATTGGCAATTGATTTTGAATCTTTCGCCGCTATTAGCGGCGTTCCGAACGCAAAGTTTGGGCGCTTAGCTCAGTTGGTAGAGCATCTCGTTTACACCGAGAGGGTCGGCGGTTCGAGCCCGTCAGCGCCCACCACTTTCCTGGTCACTGACGTTCGCACAGGTCTGAACAAGCCCCGGAAATCGATCATGTTCGTTCGATTGAAGGCCGCCAGCCTTTGTTGTCATGTTCAAAGGTTGATTACCGTGTCCAGTTGCGCTGGCCGCGCATCGCATGCCGCCGCTTCGCTCTGATTCTTGCCAATATGATGAACGCTGCCAATGCAGCGACCAAGAGCGCAATCAGACCATAAGCGATGAAAAGCCGGATTTCCATAAGGTAGAAAGCTCTTGCGGCCGAAATGGTTCCGGATGGATACGCAGGACTGAAACAAATCGCAGGTTGGTGCAGGCCTAATTAGGAGCCTCTGCTAAATCGAACGCTAAATCGAATTGCAATATTCAACGATATTCAGCTGTTCCTGAACATCAATGTGAGCCCGTCAGCATTCAAGGCAAGGCCATCCGGAATCGGCGGGTAGGCCCTATTCCACAACCTCTGCAATGGCTTCGCCTGCCTCGGCGCCCGACCAGTCATATTCGCCGATTACCCGCCACACTTCACGGCCTTGCGAATCATACAGCACCGTTGTCGGCAAGGTTCCGCCACCAATTGCGAAACCCAGCGCATTGTCGGGATCGAGCCACGGCTGCAGATTGACGAAATTATTGTCCGCGAAAAACCTCTCGACCTTGGCCGCGCCTTGCATATCCTGGCTGACCGTTATCACGCGCAAAGCGTCACCGAATTCGCCCGCCAGGCTGTCCAGTATCGGCATTTCAACCACGCATGGCGCACACCATGTTGCCCACAGATTAAGCAGCACCGGCCCGCCCTGCAGCGCGCCCGTGTTGAGCTGGTTTCCGGCAGGGTCAGTGATCGCAACTGCCGGCATCAACTCGCCCGCATGACTGCGGTCGATGGTGCCGACCAAGCTGGCCTTGGCATCCGCCAACTCGCCCTGTTCTTGCGCGTCCTGCGCGGCTTCCCTATCGCAGGCGCCGAGCGAAAGGGCCAATATCAGCGTGAGCGACAATCTTAAGGACACAAAAAGCTCCAACCAGATGTGGGGCGGACGCTTTGCCGAAGGGCCCAGCGCGATCATGCGCGAGATAAATGCCTCGATCCCGTTCGACAAGGCATTATGGCGTCAGGACATCGCCGCGAGCAAGGCCCATGTCGCGATGCTGGGCGCGCAGGGCATCGTAACGCCCGCCGATGCGGCCAGCATTGCCGATGGGCTGGACCAGGTCGCTGCAGAGTATGAAAAGGACGGCGTGCCGGAAGACTGGGATCTGGAAGATATCCACATGACTACCGAAAGCCGCCTCGCCGAATTGGTGGGTCCGGTGGCAGGGCGCCTGCACACCGCCCGCAGCCGCAACGATCAGGTCGCGACAGATTTTCGCCTGTGGGTGCGCGAGGCGATGGAACAGGTGGATGCCGGGCTGGAGCAATTGCAGCGCGCACTGGTTGCCCGCGCGGATGAACATGCCGCCAGCATCATGCCCGGCTTCACCCATCTGCAGATCGCGCAGCCGGTCACCCTGGGCCATCACCTGATGGCCTATTACGAGATGATTCGGAGGGACCGCAGCCGCTTTGCCGATGCGCGGGCGCGGCTGAATGAAAGCCCGCTCGGATCGGCGGCACTGGCCGGTACCGGCTTCCCGATCGACCGTGACATGACCGCCCACGCGCTTGGTTTCGATGGCCCGACCCGCAACAGCCTGGATGCAGTTTCAGACCGTGACTTCGCTCTCGACTACCTGATGGCGGCGGCACAATGCTCGCTCCATCTCTCGCGGCTTGCGGAAGAATTCATCATCTGGGCCAGCCAGCCCTTCGGTTTCGTCCGCCTGCCGGACGCGCTCAGCACCGGCAGTTCGATCATGCCGCAAAAGAAAAACCCCGACGCAGCTGAGCTGGTGCGCGGGCACGCGGGGCGGATCATCGGCTGCACGACCGCGCTGATGGTGACGATGAAGGGCCTGCCGCTGGCCTATTCCAAGGACATGCAGGACGATAAGCCCCCGGTATTCGAAGCGGCGAGCCTGCTGGCACTATCGATCGCCGCGATGACCGGGATGGTGGCCGACAGCAGTTTCAGGACAGACCGGATGCGGCAGGCGGCTGAACTCGGCTATGCCACAGCAACCGATCTGGCCGACTGGCTGGTGCGGGAGGCGGATATCCCCTTCCGCGAGGCGCACCACATCACCGGTGCTGCAGTCAAACTGGCGGAAAGCAAGGGCGTGGCCCTCGATGCGCTGTCGCTGGAGGAATTGCAGGCCATCGATCCGCGGGTGGACGAACGGGTGTTTGCCGCATTGTCGGTCGATGCATCCGTGGCATCGCGCAGCTCCTATGGCGGAACCGCGCCTGAGCGGGTAAGGGAACAAGTGGCGCATGCACGCCGAATGCTCGGGATAGACGAATGATACGCCGGACCATCCGCAAGACCATTGCCATTGCCGCCATGCCGGTCAGCCTCTGCCTGCTCGCAGCTTGCGGACAGACGGCAGAACTGGAACCGCTGGCAGGCCAGGCCTCGCCCGCCATTCCGATCGGCTCCGGTGTTCAGCCGGACACGCAAGATCTGCTGGAACTGGATACGCAGGCGGCACCCGAACGTAATGTGGAACTGCGAAAACGGTCGGAAGTACGCGAAGATGATCCATTCGACCTTCCCCCTGAATAAAGCGCGGCCAGTTTCATGAATCATTTTGAACTTCGCGATGGCGTGCTCCACGCTGAAGACATCGCCCTGCCGCGCATTGCGGCTGAGGTTGGCACTCCGGTCTATGTCTATTCACGTGCGACGTTGGTGCGCCATGCACGTGTGTTCCGCGAGGCATTGTCCGGCCTGACCAATCCGCACATTGCCTTTGCCGTGAAATCCAACCCCAATCTCGC
>JAGXGU010000054.1 GCA_024636575.1 Altererythrobacter sp. | reverse complement strand
GGAACTGGCAGTCGGCGAACTCGCCCAGGTTCTGGGACAGAGCCAGCCGCGCGTTTCCCGGCACATCGGAATATTGTGCGATGCCGGACTGGCGGAGCGCCACCGCGAGGGTAGCTGGGTGTTTCTGCGCGCGCCTGGCAAGCCGGGCAGCCCGACCCTCGAGGCTGTGGCGGATCTGCTGGCCTGCGCCGAGCAGGACGACAAGCAATTTTCCGCCACATGCGAGGAGGATCGTCGCCAACTTGCCTCCATCCGTGCCTCGCGCGATGAAAGTGCTGCCCATTACTTTGCTGCCCATGCGCAGGATTGGGATCAATTGCGCAGCCTTCACAGCCCGGACCGGCAAGTCGAAGAACAGCTACAGGCCGCACTAGGCGAGACTTCGCTTGGCAATGTGCTCGATATCGGCACCGGTACGGGCCGGATGGCGGAACTGTTTGCCCCGCGGGCGGCGTCTATCGTGGCGCTGGACAAAAGCCTCGACATGCTGCGCGTGGCGCGGGCCAAATTGCAGCATCTGCCCGCTGGCGGGGTCGAGTTGGTGCAAGGCGACTTCGCCAATTTGCCCTTTGCCGCGCACCGGTTCGATACGGTATTGCTGCATCAGGTGCTGCATTTCGCGCAGGATCCGGCGGCGGCGCTGGCAGAGGCGGCGCGCGTCACCAAGCCCGGTGGGCGGATCGCGATTATCGATTTCGCCAGTCACGGACGCGAAGATTTGCGTGATCGCTACGCCCATGCGCGGCTCGGCTTCACCGACGAAGCCATGGCCGGAATGCTGCGCGATGCAGGCTACGACAGCGCGGCACCGATCTCGCTTCCGGGCGGAGAACTGGTCGTCAAAATCTGGTTGGGAGAACGCAGCGGCGCACCTGGATTGCAAGTATCAGGAAAGAAGGCCGTCCGATGAGATCCTCCCCCGATCCAGTCCAGCCCCTCGATCCGGTGCAGGAAGCCCGCACCGCCGTGGACACGCCGCTGTTCGCATCGCTGCCGGGCGACATTGCCGCATCCTTCGAATTCTTCCCGCCCAAGACGGAAAAGATGGAAGCGATCCTGTGGGATTCGGTCCAGCAGCTAAAGCCGCTCAACCCCGCTTTCGTGTCCGTCACTTATGGCGCAGGAGGATCGACGCGGGAACGCACGCATAATACCGTTGCCCGGATTATTGCCGAAGCGCACCTGCCCGCCGCGGCGCATCTGACCTGCGTGGATGCAACCAAGGCGGAAATCCGCGAAGTGGCGGAACATTACTGGGAAGCCGGTGTGCGCCATATCGTCGCGCTGCGCGGCGATGCGGGCCAGCCGGGCGCGCCCTTCGTGCCGCATCCTGATGGCTATGCCAGCGCGGCGGATCTGGTCGCAGGCCTGAAACAGATCGCCGATTTCGAAATTTCGGTTGCCGCCTATCCCGAAACCCATCCCGATGCGTCGTGTCCCGACAGCGACATCGACAATCTGAAGCGCAAGCTGGATGCAGGCGCGACCCGCGCCATTTCGCAATTCTTCTTCGCGCCGGAAACCTTCTTCCGGTTTCAGGACAAATTGGCAGCCAAGGGTATCACCGCCCCGGTGCTGCCCGGTATCCTGCCGGTGACCAATGTGGCGAAGGCGCGCAAATTCGCGGGGGCCTGCGGCGCGGAAATTCCCGGTTGGATGGATGGATTGTTCGAAGGGCTGGATGAACGCCCCGCCGCGCGCCAGCTGGTCGCGGCGACCGTTTCGGCGGAATTGTGCCGCCGCCTGTATGCCGGCGGCATCCGCCAGTTCCACTTCTACACCCTGAACCGCGCCGACCTGGCCTATGCGATCTGCCATATGCTCGGGATGCGGCCGCACGGAGACGCACAATGACCCCCTCTACAGCCCGTGATCGGCTCAATGCCGAAGCGGCCAGGCGTGTGCTGATTTTCGACGGCGCGTTCGGCACCCAGATCCAGAGCCGGAAATTGTCGGAAGCCGATTATGCCGGCGATCTGGGGCTGGCCGCCGACCAGAAGGGCAATAACGATATTCTGGCGCTGACCCGCCCGGATGTGATCGAGGACATTACCCGCGCCTATCTGGAGGCGGGATCGGATGTCATTTCGACTAATACCTTCTCCGCCAATGTGATCAGTCAGGCCGATTATGCGGCGGAGGCGCTGGTGAGGGATATCAATGTCGCCTCCGCAAGGATCGCCCGCACCCTGGCCGATGACTTTGCGCGCCGAGACGGCCGCCCGCGCTTTGTCGCCGGGGCGATCGGTCCGACCAACAAGACCCTGTCGCTCAGTCCTGATGTGGAAGATCCCGGCTACCGCGAGATTACCTTCGATTATCTGGTTGATGTCTATCACGAGCAGGCGGCCGCCTTGGTCGAGGGCGGGGTGGACTTCATCCTGATCGAAACCATTTTCGACACGCTCAACGCCAAGGCTGGAATTTTCGCAGTCCGCAGGCTGGCGCAGGAACTGGGACGCGATGTGCCGATCATGCTGTCCATGACGCTGACCGACCTTTCGGGGCGCAATCTGTCGGGCCATACGGTGGAAGCGTTCTGGCACGCGGTGCGCCATGCCAATCCGGTCACCATCGGCCTCAATTGCAGTTTCGGCGCGGAGCAATTACGCCCGCATATACAGCTGCTCAGCAAGATCGCCGATACGCTGCTGATGGCCTATCCCAACGCCGGCCTGCCCAATGAACTGGGCGAATATGACGAGGAACCGGAAACCACCGCCGCGCTGGTGCGCGAATGGGCGGTGAATGGGCAGGTCAACATCCTCGGCGGCTGCTGCGGTTCGACGCCGGAACACATCGCTGCCATGGTGAAGGCTGTTGCCGGGCTGGAACCGCGCAGTGCGCCGGTGCCGCCAATTGTGACGCGGCTCGCGGGCCTCGAACCTTTTACGATGGCGGCATGACGCAGCCCGTCATCCCAGCGAACGCTGGGATCGCCCTCCGACAGCGCGCCCATATTGAAAACGATCCCACGCTCCGCTGGGATGACGAATTGAGCTTAAATGACTGACCAGACTGCCACCCCCAACACCGCCCAATTCGTCAATATCGGCGAGCGGACCAATGTCACCGGCTCTGCCCGGTTCAAGAAGCTGATCATCGCGGATGATTACACTGCCGCGGTGGAGGTCGCGCGGCAACAGGTCGAAAACGGCGCCCAGATCATCGATGTGAACATGGACGAAGGGCTGCTCGATGCCGTCCACGCCATGACCACATTCCTCAAACTGATCGCGGCGGAACCTGATATCGCCCGCGTTCCGGTGATGATCGACAGTTCCAAATGGCACGTGATCGAAGCGGGCCTGAAATGCGTTTCCGGCAAGCCGATCGTCAATTCGATCAGCATGAAGGAAGGCGAGGCGCAATTCCTCGAACAGGCGAGGCTGTGCATGGATTACGGCGCCGCCGTGGTGGTGATGGCGTTCGACGAAACCGGCCAGGCGGATACCAAGGCGCGCAAGATCGAGATTTGCAGCCGCGCCTATGAATTGCTCACCGGCATCGGATTTCCACCGGAAGACATCATCTTCGATCCCAATGTGTTCGCGGTGGCGACGGGCATCGAGGAGCATGACCGCTACGGCCTCGATTTCATCGAGGCAGTGCGGGAGATCAAGGCCAATTGCCCGCATGTGAAGACATCGGGCGGCCTGTCCAATCTCAGCTTCAGTTTCCGCGGCAATGAAACGGTGCGCCGCGCGATGCATTCGGTGTTCCTCTATCACGCGATTCCCGCCGGGCTGGACATGGCAATCGTCAACGCCGGGCAGCTCGACATTTACGACCAGATCGACCCGATCCTGCGCGATGCCTGCGAGGACGTGATCCTGATGCGACCGGTCAAAAGCGAACTAACCGCGACTGAACGGCTGATCGAACTGGCTGAAAGCTATAAGGGCACCGATGTCGCCCAGGAAAAAGCCGCCGCCGAATGGCGCGGCTGGCCGGTGGAAAAACGGCTGGAACATGCGCTGGTGAAAGGCATCGACGCCGATGTGGTGTCCGATACCGAGGAACTGCGCGCCCGGTTCGAAGCCGAGGGTGGCCGCCCGATCCACGTTATCGAAGGCCCGCTGATGGACGGAATGAACGTGGTCGGCGACTTGTTCGGCAGCGGCAAGATGTTCCTGCCGCAGGTGGTCAAATCGGCCCGCGTAATGAAGAAGGCCGTGGCCCACCTGATCCCCTATATCGAGGCGGAGAAGGAAGAGGGCGCAAAAGCCAAGGGCAAGATCATCATGGCGACCGTGAAGGGCGACGTACATGATATCGGCAAGAACATCGTCGGCGTGGTGCTGCAGTGCAATGGCTACGAAGTGATCGACCTAGGCGTGATGGTGCCGTGGCCGAAAATCCTCGAAGTCGCCAAGACAGAGGATGTCGACATGATTGGCCTCAGCGGGTTGATCACCCCGTCGCTGGATGAAATGGTCACCGTGGCCGAAGAAATGCAGCGTGCGGGCATGACTATGCCGCTGCTGATCGGCGGCGCGACCACCAGCAAGGTGCATACAGCGCTGCGCATCGAACCCGCCTATACCGGACCGGTGATCCACGTGCTCGACGCCAGCCGCGCGGTGGGCGTGGCGAGCAAGCTGCTGTCCGACACCCTGCGTGATGATTTCGTGGCTGATGTGAAGGCCGAATATGATGATCTGCGCTTCAAACGCGCCAACAAGGGCCAATCCGAACTGCTGCCGCTGGCGGAAGCACGCGCGGCCAGCTTCAAGCCCGATCTGGCGGACAAACCCCCCGCTCCGGTAAAGCCGGGCGTTCACGCATTTGGCGATTGGCCGCTCGCCGATTTGCGCGAAGTGATCGACTGGACCCCGTTCTTCCGCGCGTGGGAACTCCACGGCAATTATCCCGCGATCCTGACCGATGAAGTGGTCGGGGAAAGCGCGCGGTCGCTGTTTGACGATGCGCAGGCGATGCTGGACCGGATCATCGCGGAAAAATGGCTGACCGCGAGGGCGGTTGCAGGCTTCTGGCCATGTCGGCGGGACGGGGATGATGTGCTGCTTGACAGCGGGGAAAGGCTCCCCTTCCTCCGCCAGCAGGTCAAGAAAAGCCGAGACCGCGCCAATTACTGCCTTGCCGACTTCATCGACCCCTCGGGCGACTGGATCGGCGGCTTCGCGGTCGGCATCCACGGGATCGAAGAACATTCGGCACGGTTTCAGGCCGCGCATGACGATTATTCCGACATTCTGTTGAAAGCCCTGGCGGACCGCTTCGCGGAAGCCATGGCGGAACGGTTACACCAGCATGTCCGCACCGATCTGTGGGGCTATGCGCCGGGTGAACAGCTGACCAACGAAGCGCTGATCAAGGAACAATACCGCGGTATCCGCCCTGCGCCGGGCTATCCTGCCTGCCCCGATCACAGCCTGAAGCCGATCTTGTTCGACTTGCTCGATGCGCCCGGAAATGTCGGGCTGACCCTGACCGAAAGTTTCGCCATGTGGCCCACTGCGGCGGTGAGCGGGTTCTATTTCGGCCATCCCGAAGCGTCCTATTTCGGGGTGGCGCGGGTCGGGCGTGACCAATTGGAAGACTACGCGGCGCGGCGCGGGGCCGATCTGGCCACGGCAGAGCG
>JAGXGU010000053.1 GCA_024636575.1 Altererythrobacter sp. | reverse complement strand
GAATTACGATTTGGAGGGCGCGCCAGCCGATTACTCATCGACCATCACGCTGAGGCAAGGAAACCGCTTCGCCTCCCGCAAGACCGCGCCGAAAAAAGGCATGGTGAACAGCATAAACGTGACCGACGAAGGGCGCGCGCTGTCCTCGTTGTATGCGCAGAGCAACGCCTTTCTGGCCGGCGTACTTCCTCAAATGGACGCCGCTCGCGGCGTGGAGGGGAAATAAACCATGGGCGTGTCTGCTGTCTGGTCGCTAAGCCGCGCTCAAAGGTCCCGGTCAATCTACGCGAGCGATTCCGCGCTCATGCGCGCCGAGAACGTTACCGACACGTCGGACATGGCGCTAGGCCTCCGAACGGAGACTTACCGGTCAGTACGACATTGCCGCCATTCCAGCATCTGTGAACTGATGTACGCTTTCGGGCGGTCGAAAGATGAACTCTGATGCCCGGATTTATCGGACCAGAAACCTGTTGGAAAAATGTCGGGGTACAAAGTGGGGTACATTCTCACATAGATCTGATCAGAACATATATAATTCAGCATGTTACGCCTTTAGATCGCGCCCCACCGTCTCCGCCAATTAATTTATTACTATAAATCAAATACTTAGTTGGAAAATACGTCTGGTAAGCAACGGCTTTTAGATTCGAAAGGGTGGCTGAAACTTCCACCGATCTCTCGCGAGGAACACCGAACTCACTCGGCAGGGTTCGATCCGCGCCCTCGGCATAGCGAGGGTTGGCCCGGCAGCGGTTTTCCGTTCCGGTCGGCAGCCCTAGTTCCAGTCGATCGCGGTCCAGCTCGACGGTTTTCCGTAAATTGAGAAGCTCGCCCACATTTTCGGATTGTTGAGGTATGGTTTTCGCCCTTGCTCATCGGTGTAGTTCATCGTCTCGATCTGCGCCTTCTGCAGCGCGATTTCGGGCGCGTTGCCATTTTTCAAATGATGCATGAAGCGGTTCATCTGCAGCATGGTTGCATCATCACTGACATTCCAGAGGCTCGCCACAACCTGCCCGGCGCCCGCCGCCGTCCAGCTTTGCGCGACACCGAAGCCCCCACCATCGAACACCCGCCCGAGCGCTGTCTGGCACGCGCTCATCACCACCAGCGGCTCGCTATCCTCCCATCCGCGGAACCGTTCCTGGCGGATATGACCGGCGTAATAATGCCCCCCGGTCATTGCCGCAAAGCCCCTGGTCAGCGGGTTCTTCGGATCGGCCACCGCATGCGTCGCCATATAGACGAGGCCGATATTCTCGGTCCGGTTGATGGCCTTGCGCAACGAGGGCGTGGTCGCTTCTTTGCCAATCAGCACCCGTGACGGGTCAGCGCCGACCATTCGGGCAACTTCGGCGGCTTCTGCGCGTGCGCCGGGCAGCGGTTCCCAGTCATATTGCGGATCTCTGGACAAATCGGGATCGCCCACGATCACTGCCTTGGACAGATCGATATCGTGGTAGTCGAACCGCCCGACGACAGAGCTGATCGTATCGATATCGGGCACCGAGACGAACGACCAGTTCATCAGCGCGCGGCCATTGCGCAGGAACATCGCCGCATAGGGCGCGGTCGCTGTATCCCGCACACCGACGATCAGCAGACGGCCGGTATGCGTGCCCAGTGCATCCTGCACCGCGCCGGGGAGCAACTGATCGCGCGCTTCCGCCAGGCTGGCGAACCGTTTGGCGACCGCTTCCTTGCTTTGGTCGCGTGCGAGCATTGCCTCGGTGTCGGCGGCGGACATTCCGGGGATGCCTTCGGCGCGCGGTGCGCGGGCAGAGGCAAGCGCGGTCACGCCAAGCCCGTCGGTCAGGAAACCGGTCCCGTCATAAGGTTTGCTCGAGATGTCCGAGGCGATCCGCTCTCCCGGTGCGATCAGCCAGCTTTTCAGGCGGCCATCGTCCAACAATGTGTGGACCAGTGCGTAGGTATCCGGCCCGTCCTCGGACAATTCGGTGAGCGAGCGATTGATCCCCTGCAAGCGGGAAGAGGCATTCTGGTAATCGAAGTCGCCCGTTGCTTCGGTTGCTTCGCCGGTGTCCCCCTTGCGCTCCAACACCGCAGCGATCACGCGCTCTTTCGCGATTGCCCGAAGCAGGTCCGAGTATTCCTCCTGCGGGAGATCGTCCTGGTTGATGAAAGAAGCGGGCGCGGGCTCGAGCAGAGCAGCCGAGCTTTCGAACAATGGCTGGCCTACGGAGGTGTCTTCGCTGCTGTCGCTGCATCCGGCGGCGAGCAGGATCAGTGGCGCAAGCAATAGAACTGCCGTATAAATTGAGATATTGGCCGGATTCTGCGCTGTCATGTCGCCCCCTTTGCTACCAATTAGGGAAAGCAATTAGCACAAGCCGGTCAATTGTTGTAGTTTCTGGTCTTGCGCGGCCATTGGTCGGCAATGTTCGTTGATAAATGGTAGCATGCCGGCGGCCACGCAGATTTGTTGGGGGACAGATTTTGGATAGCGCAGCGACCGACGATCCATCCCGCGAAGTCAAAGCCGCTGCGTCGGTTTTCCTCAGCTATTCGCGAGAGGACCGGGCGCACGTTCTGCCAATTATCGAGCGCTTGAGCGCTGCCGGACATGAGGTGTGGTGGGACGGGTTGCTGGAAGGCGGCGACCGTTTTTCGCAAGTGACCGAGGCTGCGCTCGAAACAAGTGATGTGGTGCTGGTGGTATGGACCGCCTATTCGATCGATTCACATTGGGTCCGCGATGAGGCAACCCGCGGCCGGGACCGCGGCAGGATGCTGTCGATTTCGCTCGATGGCACCCAGCCGCCGCTGGGGTTTCGCCAGATTCAGTATATCGATCTTTCGCAAAGCGGGAAGCCAGCGGAGGGGGCTGCTATTGACGAAGTGCTGGCCGCGCTCGCAAAAATCGACGCAAAGGCTGGAACGCGCCTGACTTTCGCGGACGGCGGAACGGCATCGCGGGGCAGGCATCCAATACTCTCGCGCCGGTCGGCGCTGATCCTTGGCGCAGCCGGTGTGCTAACCACCGCAGGCGGAGTTACGATGTGGCGGAGCGATTTTTTCACCGCCGCCGCCCAGTCAAACAGCGTCGCGGTAATGACGTTCGGAAATCTGAGCAATGATCCCGAGCAGGAATATTTCAGCGCCGGATTGTCGGAGGAATTGCGCAGCATTCTTAGCCTCAACCAGCAGTTATTGGTGGCGGCGCAAACCTCATCCGACAAGTTCAGCGATGGCAGAGAGACCGCGTCCGCGATCGCTGACGCATTGGGCGTAGCCTACATTCTCGAAGGCAGTGTCCGGCGCTCTGGCGCGACCCTGCGGACGACGGCGCGGCTTATCGACGGGGCAACCAATCTCAATGCATGGTCGGATGTGTTCGAGCGCGAAGCGGACGACATCCTGGTCGTACAGTCGCAGATCGCCACGGCGGTTGTCGACGCGCTTATCGCCAATTTTACGCGGTCGTCCGATGCCGGGACCGTGCGGATCGGGGGCACCGATGACCCCGATGCGCTCGATCATTATCTTCGCGGCATGGCTCTTTATGGTCAGGCGTCGGCACAGGAAGGAAAAGACCGCGCCGCGCTGGCCGAGCTGGATCTGGCGATCAGCCGCGATGCTGAATATGCCGCTGCCCATGCCGCTCGTTCGCGCGTGCTGACAGCAATCGGCAATCGCTACGCAACGGGCGAGGAATTGCGCGGGTTTTACGAGCGGGCGATGGACGCGGCGCGAACCGCAATCGAGCTTGCGCCTGATCTTGCCGAGGGACATGCCGCGCTCGGTTTCGTGCTTACCAATGGCACGCTGGATATGGCGGCGGCCCGCCAGCCCTACGATCAGGCGTTCAAGCTTGGTTATGGCAATGCCGAAATCCTGATGGGCTACGCCCTGTTTGCCTCGTTTGTCGGGCTGTTCGATGAAGGGCGTGAAGCCATCGCCCGGGCAGAGCAGCTCGATCCGCTCAGCGGGCCGGTACTCCGCGCCGCCGCGGTGCTGGAGTTTGCCGCGCGCGACTATGACCGTGCCGCGGCTGCCGCCCGCCGTGCGATTTCGCTCAAGGATGGCACCAGCATCGTAAACCGCATACTTGGCGACATCGCCCGGCTGGATGGCAGGTTTGACGATGCCCGCGCGTCTTATGCGGCCGAGCCGAGCGTGCTTTCCCGCCTTACCGAGTTGGCGATCCTCGAGGCAAAGGCTGGCCGGCCCGATGCCGCGCAAGGCCACTTTGACGAACTGCTGGAGAAATTCGGTGACAACAGCTTGTACCAGCAAGCGCAGATTTTCGCGCAGTGGGGGCGCACCGATGACGCGCTCGAAACGCTCGAACGCGCATTTGCCGTCGGCGATTCCGGGCTAGTGCTGTCGCATACCGACCACAATCTCGACCCCATTCGACAGGACCCAAGATTTCAGGCAATACAAAGCCGTCTCGGTTTCGTCTGAGACATTTCTGAGGAGGAAAGATATGAGGAAATTCGTTGCTGTCGCTGCCGGGATTGGCACCGCATTGGGATTGGCTGCATGTAGCCCCACCGCCGAAGATGCTGCCGAAGCTCCGGCAGAAGCAGCGGTGGAAGTGCCCGCCGAAGCAGATGCCGCCGCACCGACAGAAGGCCTGCAGGCGATGGACGGCGTGCAAGACGACGGCATGGCGAGCGAAGCGCCGGTTGAAGGCGATGAACGCGGAAATCCTGTCGATCAGTAGAGTTAAGATCATTCTCGCCTCGCATCGAAATTCGGCTTCGGCCTCTTCCATGAAGCGAGCGGGAAACACGAACAGGCACAGGACCGGGGCGATTGCCGCCCTGGGCCTGTGCCTTATCCCCGTGCCGGTTGCAGCCAGCGGGCTTAACGCGCTTGCTCACACCGCCGGATCCGCTGCCTACGAACGGATCTCGAGCGAGCTTTATGACGATGAAGCGGGGCGCTTTCGTGATTTTTACGATTCGCTGAGCGAAGACGGCAAAGCGGTGCTGACCGAAGTAAGCGGCCGCCTCGGCGAGGGCCAGCGCGGCACGTTTGTGCTGATGCTGATGGATATGGATACCGAATTGGCGCGCCAGATGCTGGCATTGTTCGCCAGCTTCGACACTGCCCAGCTCGATTATGTCGCCGGACATATGAGTGAGCGCACTTACGAAAAATGGCAGGCGATCCCTGCATTGCTCAAAGCCGAGCGCCTGGAGACGGTTCGTGCCGAACTGCTCGGCGATGCGGACCTGAATGCTTGTTATGCAGGCGATACTTCGGACGCCGAGGTTGGTGATGAATCAGATCCCGCCCAGGGCGCCGGGGGGCAGATATGCAGCGATGCGGTACTCGATTTCCGTGGCTATTACTGGCGCACCCCGTACCGCTTGGTCAGAGGCGTTTACGCGGAGCCGGATGAGGCGCATTGGCAGGCGCAACTGGCGCTTCATGGGGCGAGCACGAAAGCGTTCCATTCGGCATCGGCGCGGGAAGCGCAGCGTAAGCAATTCGGCAGAATCCTGCACGATTGGGAAATCAATCATATCTGCGGAGCGGTCTATATTGGCGCGCGCTTCCTGCTGACCGCAGCACATTGTATCGACAGCAGCCGTGATGCGGTGTTCTTCGATGGGCGGCGTATCCGGCTCGGCACTCAGCGCATCGACGGAAACCATAACCTGCTGCGAATCAGGACGGTAATTCGTCACAAGAATTACGACAGCCAGACGCACCAGAACGATATCGCGCTGATCGAGTTGAAGGAAACACCGCGCTTCAAGAATCTCACCGAGGCGAAATTGCCGCAGTCGGGCCGCTCCGGGCTGGGCAACGGAGCGCCGCTCATGCTGACCGGCTGGGGTTATCAGCGTGCTACCGAAAGCGCCGGGAATATCCGGGCGCAAGATGGCCAATATCAGGAGCGTGCGATAGCGCGATTGCTCAAGGGCACGCTAACCCTGCGGCCTGACTCGGAATGCAACAACAATCGCAATTTCCGGGTCAAGAAATACCGGCTGCGCCCGGGGCAATTCTGCGCCGGGTCGCAATCGGGGGTCGACAGCTGCCGCGGCGATAGCGGCGGGCCCCTGGTTGATCGTCGCACCGGAACGCTGGTCGGGCTGGTATCTTTCGGCCCCGGCTGCGGGCTGGCGAAGACTCCCGGCGTCTATGTCGATGTTGGGCATTTTGCCGACTGGATCGCCCGCGCCAAAGCCGCTGCAGGCAGCGGCCGGGCGGACACGAAATATCTGTTCGAATGAGCGCAAAAGCGCGGGCGGGCATGGGCTATGCTCGCACCGGCTTGTGGATCGGTGCGGCCCTGCCTATTCGGGGTGGGGAAGCCGAAGCGAAAGGGGCACTGCGCGATTGCTAAAACCGCACATAAATTGACCGGTCCGGTCGCCGCGCCGCCGCTACCACGTCCATGTTTTTCGCTGGGCGTAACCGGCCACCGCCGCATGCACCCATCGTTTCCGAGCGACCCTGAGGCACTTGATAAGGTCCTCGGGCAGGTCTTCGACACCGTCGAGCGAGTGCTTGAATGTATCCGCGGGCAGGGCGGGGCGCCAGGTGCCTGCGCCCCGCGTCTGCATACATTGCTGGCCGACGGGACCGATCAAATTGCTGCCCGGTTGGCACTGGCGCGGGCTTGGGATCTGGTGATCCCGCTGCCCTTCGGCAAAGCGCTCAATGCAGCGATCAACGGCGGAGCGGTGACCCCTGCCGATGCGCGTGCGATTCTTGCTGGTGAACCTGTTGCCGACTGCGAACTCGCGGACCGGGTCGAAGCAATTTCTGCTTTGGCGCAGCAAGCGCGGTTGTTCGAACTGGCCGATGACGATCAGCGGGTGCAGCAATTGTTTCTCACCATGCTCGATCGTCCAGGCGATACCCTGGCGCTCGGCAGCTTTGCCGCAGAGGCGGGCAAGCGCTCGGCGCTCGCCGGTCGGATCCTGATCGAGCAGTCGGATATCGTGGTCGCTGTGTGGGACGGCAAATCGGTCGCCAATGTCGGCGGCACTGGGCACACCGCGCTGAACGCACTCGAAATGGGCTCGCCGGTATTGTGGATTGACCCGGCGCGGCCCGCGGAGTGGCAGATATTGCTCTCGCCCGAGGCGTTGACCGGCGTGCACCAGAACAGTCCCGGCGACAGTGAGGGCCCCTCGCCGGGCGCGCGGGGCGAGGCGCTGACCCGGCTGATTACCGACGCTGTTGCGCTTGCTCCGCCCGATACCGGCGGCGACTTTGCAGGGTTGGCCGCGATCGGGAACAGCAGCTGGCGCAGTTCAAGCACTTTTCGCGGCCATGCTTTCCGCCGCGTCGAGGCGCTGTTTGGCGAGACGGGCCTAGCCCGACGCTTCCGATCGGTTCGGCAGATTTATGAGCGCCCCGACGAGATTGCTGGCGGCAGCGGTAGGCCGATGCTCGGTGCCATCGCCTCGCTGCCCCAGGGCGACCCACGTCTGCCCGGTGCTCTGGAAGCCGAAATTCTGCGCCGCTTTGCCTGGCTGGACGGGATTTCCTCGCACCTCTCAGACCATTACCGTTCGGGGATGATCGTCAATTTCCTGCTCGGTGCCATGGCGATCATCGCGGGCATTCTCTATCTGCCGCTGGTCGACGCAGCGCACAAATGGATATTCGCCGCGTTGGAATTGGTCTTACTACTGACGATCATCGCCAACACCGCCTTCGGGCAAAAATTTCGCCTGCACCGGCGCTGGTTCGAGACCAGACGGGCGGCGGAATATCTGCGTCACAGCCCGCTGCTCGCTGCGCTGGGTGTCGCCAGACCTCCGGGTGCGTGGCCGCGCGGCACGGACAATTGGTGGCCAGAATGGTATGTCCGGCATGCGCTGCGGGGGATCGGCCTGCCGCAGATGCGGGTCGACAAGCCCTATCTGCGGGCGCTGTTGGCGGCATTGCGCGATCACCATGTCGATCCGCAGCGGCGCTACCATCACGAGAAATCCGCACGTCTTGCCCGCGTCCATCACCGGATCGATCGGCTCTCGGAACGGCTGTTCGTTGCTGCTGTGTTGCTGGTGGCGATGTTCCTTGCGCTCGCTGGCCTGTCTGCACTGGGCATGGTCGATCCCGGCTGGGTCACGGCGAGCGCCAAATGGTTCACTGTCCTCGCAGTCGCCTTGCCGACACTCGGCGGCGCGTTCGCGGGCATTCGCTATTTCGGCGATTTCGAACGCTTTGCCGAGATATCTCAAGTCACTGCAGAGAAGCTCGATAGAGTGGCTCAGCGGATCGCGCTGATCCTCGATGCGCCGCATCAAGCTGTCGATTACAGCTTCGCGGCCGACATCGTCCACGCCACCGACGAAATCGTGTTTGCAGAAATCCAGAATTGGCAGGCAGTGTTCAGCGGCAAGCGCACGGCGGTCCCGGCATGATCGTGGGGCTTGCCCTCTCGCTGCTGCTGATCGCTGCGACCATTCTGATCCATTATGAGGCACTCCGCCTGACATCGATCGGCCTGGTCGAGCTGGCGATACCAGTGCATGCGCGCATTCTGGTCGTGCTCACTACCTCAATCGCCTCGCATTGCATCCATATCACGCTCTATGCGCTCACTTATATGGGGCTGCACCGGCACGGTGGTTACGGCAATATTGGCGGGGCCGAACAGCTCAGCTTCTCTGATGCGTTCTACTTCTCTATTACTTCCTACACCACGCTTGGCATTGGCGATCTGTTCCCGCACGGGGCCCTGCGGATCATCTCCGGCTTCGAAGCGCTCAACGGTCTGGTGATGGTCGGCTGGACTGCTTCGATGACCTACCTCGCAATGGAGAAGTTCTGGCACCTGCCCCCGAAAAGATGAGGCACGCCGTCAGGCTTTCACGGCCCGCTGCACCCAGCTGACGATCGCGCTGGCGGGCATTGCACCGGATTGGCGCGCGATTTCCTTTCCTTTCGAGAATAAAGCCAAAGTCGGGATGGAGCGGATCTGGTAACGTCCGGCGATCGATTGTTCTGCTTGCGTGTCGAGCTTGCCCAGGCGGACATAGGGCTCGAGCTTTGCCGCCGCCGCCTCGAAAGCCGGGGCCATCTGGAGGCATGGGCCGCACCAGCCGGCCCAGAAATCGACCAGCAGCGGAATGTCACTTTTCATCATATGGGCCGTAAAATTTGCAGATGTCAGTGGCACCGGATGGCCCGTGAACAGAGGAGAATGGCATTTCCCGCAATTGCCGCCTGATGCGAGCTTATCCAACGGCACACGGTTCAGCCCGGCGCAGGAAGGGCAGACGACAATTTTGGATAATTGGCTGGTCATTGCGTGGTCTCCAGATACCGGTTTCGACACTATCGGACGGATAATTCCACTTCCGGCGATCAGCCGCATTGCCGATGCGGCGCAGATGTCCAAGCTGACCGGCGGCGGACCGGATCTGAACCTATCAGAAAATCCACCTGGCAGTGTGCAGTATATATTGAGCCGAAGGGCGAGCCGCTGCCATCAGCTCAAGCGAGCAAAATTGGCCGTTCCGGGCGACGAAGGGCGCCGCGCCGCCGGAGCCTGCATTGCCGGTTCGTCCGTCAGTGAGGATAGTGACGCGATCAGATCTGACATGCGTTGCTGGTTCAGGCGGTAATACACCAGCTTCGCCTCTTTTCGCGTCTCGACCAGCCCGGCGCTGCGTAAAACAGCGAGTTGTTGGGAAAGCGATGGCTGGCCTATTTCAGCCACTTCCTCGATCTCGCCAACATTCCGCTCTGCGCCGACCAGCGCCGTCAAAATGCGGAAACGAACAGGGTGGGCGATGGCCTTGAATCCTCCGATCGCAGCTTCTGGATTCATGGTTGCGCGTCCTTGCCATGCTCCTTGAGGAACCACGAGGTCGCGTCCGAGGCAGAAAAGATATCATCTATCTCAACCGTTGGCTGGCTTAGCAGCGGATCGCCGATTGCCCAGTTTGCAGGAGCAAGCGCGCCCTCTTTATCGACTGCTTTCAAGGCATCCAGAATTCGCAACATTTCGGGGACCGACCTTCCGACATTCGCCGGATAACAGGTCATCGCGCGGATCACCCCGTCCGGATCAATGAAGTAGGTCGTGCGCACCGTGGCACTATCGCTGTCCTGCGCCGAAACCATTCCATAGGCATGGCCAATTACCAATGTAGGGTCTTCGACAACAGGAAAGCGCACTTCCAAATCGAAGCGATCCTTGATCAATCGAAGCCATGCAAAATGGGCAAACAAGCTGTCCACGGACAAGGCCATGAGAGCGCACTCCCGCCTATCGAATTCAGCAGCCTCTCGGGCGAGAGCGACGAATTCGGTCGTGCATACCGGAGTAAAATCTGCGGGGTGCGAGAACAGGATGAGCCACCTCCCGCGATAGGCGGACAGTTCAACATTACCCGCCGTGCTGCGGGCCGTAAAATTCGGCGCCATGTCGCCAATCCGCAATGCGGAATGCGGGAAGTCCCTTGGTTCAAACTCGCTCATGCGGAATCTACTAGCACTTGACTCTACGTTTGCAATACATATACACATTTTATGAAACCAAGTTCTGGGAAAATATTGTGAGCAATTTCGACCCTGGTCTGGAAGCTGCCGCAGCTCAGATCAGCCGGGCGCGGGAAGACAAGGCCCTTCGCCCGTCAATTGCCGGGTTCTTCGATGAGGCCACCAATACCATCAGCTATGTAGTGCATGATCCGAAGTCTGGCGAAGCTGCGATCATTGATTCGGTTCTGGATTATGAGGCCGCATCGGGCCGGACATCGAATGGATCGGCAGACCGTATTATCGAATACACAAAATCAAACAATCTGAAGGTCATGTGGCTGATCGAGACGCATGCCCATGCCGACCATATCTCTGCCGCGCCGTACCTGCAGGAAAAGCTTGGCGGAAAACTCGCGATCGGTCGCGGGATCATTCTGGTGCAGGATGTTTTTGGCAAGCTGTTCAACGCCGGGAGTGATTTCGAGTGTGACGGTTCGCAGTTCGACAAGTTGTTCGATGATGGGGAAACGTTCAGACTGGGCGAGCTGGAAGGCATCGCCTTGCATGTGCCGGGCCATACACCGGCCGACATGGCTTTCATCATCGGCGATGCGGCGTTCGTTGGCGACACGATTTTCATGCCCGATTTCGGCACTGCACGCGCGGACTTCCCAGGGGGCGACGCACGCCAATTGTTCCAGTCTATCCGGCGCTTGCTGTCGCTTCCCGGCGAAACACGATTGTTCCTTTGCCACGATTACAAGGCACCGGGGCGCGATGAATATGCCTGGGAAACGACGGTAAAGCAGCAACGGGAAGGCAATGTGCACGTCAAGGATGGCACGACCGAGGACGAATTCGTTGCCATGCGGACAGCCCGTGACAAGGGCCTTTCCATGCCGAATCTGATCATGCCCAGCGTGCAGGTGAATATTCGTGGCGGCCGTTTGCCGCTACCTGAAGCCAATGGCGTCAGTTACATCAAGATCCCGGTAAACGCAGTATGATCGGGGCATATCAGGCCAATCGCTCCGCGTCGGTCTGATCGCCGATAGCAGAAAATCAGGAGAGTTTACGATGGCGAATACCTTGTCTCACGATGTTGTTATTATTGGTGGCGGCTCTGCCGGGATCGCAACCGCGTCATCGCTTCTCAAGCGGCGGTCTTCTCTCGACATCGCGGTTATCGAACCCAGCGAAGACCATTACTACCAGCCCGGTTGGACCATGGTTGGCGGCGGCGTTTTCGATGCACCGGTAACCCGCCGCCGGACTGCCAGTGTGATGCCCAAGGCGGTTACATGGATCAAGCAAGCGGCTGCCACTTTCCAACCCGATGATAATCAGGTCACGCTCGATGACGGTACTGTCCTCTCCTACAAACTCCTGGTGGTCGCCCCCGGTATCCGGCTGGCGTGGGAGCAGATCGAAGGGCTGGAGGAGACGCTGGGCAAGAACGGCGTCACCTCGAATTATCGCTACGATCTGGCACCTTATACGTGGGAACTGGTCAGGAATTTGAAGTCGGGCCGCGCGATCTTCAGCCAGCCGCCGATGCCGATCAAATGCGCCGGTGCCCCGCAAAAGGCGATGTATCTGTCCTGCAACGCATGGGAGGACCGCAGCGTCCTTGGTGACATCGAGGTCGAGTTTCATAATGCCGGCGGAGTGCTGTTCGGGGTAGAGGCCTATGTCCCGGCATTGATGGAATATGTGGAACGCTACGGGATTGGCCTGAAGCTGGGATCAAACCTCGTCTCGGTCGATGGCGCGGCAAAAATTGCAACCTTCGAAACTGCGGAAGGAATGGTGACGCGCGAATTCGGCATGCTGCATGTCGTGCCGCCGCAAGTTGCTCCGAAATTTGTCGCTGACAGCCCGTTGGCGGCCGAAAGCGGCTTTGTCGACGTGGATCAATATACGATGCAGCACGTCAGATACCCGAATATTTTCGGCCTGGGGGATGCAGGTTCGATGCCCAATGCCAAGACAATGGCGGCCGCCCGCAAGCAGGCGCCGATTGTGGCGTTGAACGCTCTTGCCGTGCTTGATGGCAATCAGCCCGCCGCAGATTACGATGGCTACGGTTCCTGCCCTTTGACTGTCGAACGCGGAAAGATCATCCTTGCCGAATTCGGCTATGGCGGCAAACTGCTGCCCAGTTTCCCCACATGGCTGATCGATGGAACACGGCCTACAAAACTTTCGTGGCTGCTCAAGTCCGAAGTGCTGCCGTGGGTTTACTGGAACGGCATGCTGAAAGGCCGCGAATGGCTTGCAAAACCGCATGAACGGCGATCTGCCTAGTGACTGCGCTTTCGCCCGCAAACGTCACATCGAACGGCGCCGGGCTGAACTTTCCGCTGACCGGTGACATGGCGAGAGGTATGATCCGATGACAGCGATTCCAGACCAGTGACGTAAACACCAACCATGACAGCCTGTCCGCCCGACATCCCACCAAGGATATAAACAATGTTCGATTACTTCGATGCATTGCTGCTGGCGCGCATCCAGTTTGCGTTTACGATCAGCTTCCATTTCATCTTTCCATCCTTTTCGATCGGATTGGCCAGTTATCTCGCTGTGTTGGAAGGACTGTGGTTGAAGACGGGCAAAACCCTGTATCTCGACCTGTTCAGATACTGGCTGAAAATCTTCGCCATCACGTTTGCCATGGGCGTCGTATCAGGCATTGTCATGAGCTATCAGTTTGGCACCAACTGGTCCGTTTTCTCGGACCGGACCGGCCCAATCCTGGGCCCGTTGATGGCATATGAAGTGCTGACCGCATTTTTCCTTGAGGCAGGTTTCCTGGGTGTCATGCTGTTCGGCATGGAACGGGTTGGCAAGAGGCTGCATTTCACCGCCACGCTGATGGTTGCATTCGGTACGTTGATGTCGGCCACCTGGATACTGTCTGTAAACAGCTGGATGCAGACGCCAGTCGGGTTCGAGATGGGGGTAAATGGACAATTCATGCCGGGGCCAAGCTGGCTGGATATCATCTTCAACCCCAGCTTTCCCTATCGCCTGTTTCACACCGTCAATGCCGCATTCCTGACCACTGCTTTCGTGGTAGGCGGAGTGGGTGCATGGCATTTGCTGAAAGACCGCGGCAATTTGCACGCGCGCAAAATGTTCTCGATGGCCATGTGGATGGCGGCAATCGTCGCGCCGATCCAGATCGTGGCAGGCGATTTGCACGGCCTCAATACTTTGCAACATCAGCCGCAAAAAGTGATGGCGATGGAGGGGCATTTTGACAGCCACCCCGATGGCGCGCCGCTGATCCTGTTCGGCATTCCGAACAGCGCGGAAAAACGGGTGGATTACAAGATTGAAATCCCCAAGGCATCTTCCCTGATCCTGAAGCACGATCTGAACGCGCCGATGGCTGGGCTGGACACTATTCCCGACAATGAAGAACCGCCTGTGGGGACCGTCTTCTGGTCGTTCCGTATCATGGTCGGCATCGGTTTTGCCATGCTGGGGATCGGGCTGTGGAGCTTGTGGGCACGGTGGCGCAAATCGCTGTATAGTTCGAAAGGGCTGCACCGCGCGGCGATGATAATGGGGCCGTCCGGCTTCGTTGCAGTTATCGCCGGTTGGATCACAACCGAGGTCGGACGCCAGCCCTATGTCGTTTACAATCTCATGCGCACTTCCGAAGCTGCGTCACCGCTGGACGCGCCTGCCGTTGCCGCATCGCTGCTGGCATTCATCATTGTTTATTTCGCAGTGTTTGGCGTGGGTGTCTGGTACATTCTTCGCCTTATGGGGCACGCGCCGCATGTTGGGGAAGCGGGTATCAAGAGCGGGGATACCGGGCCAATCCGGACAGCCGGTATTACCCCTGGCCCGACGCAGAACCCTGGACATGTTCAGCCGCTTCCAGCCAGCAAGGAGGATGTGTGATGGATTTGACCGTAATCTGGGCGTTCATCATCGCTTTTTCCGTATTCGCTTACGTAGTCATGGACGGGTTCGACCTTGGCATCGGGATCCTTTTCCCGACATTAGCTGCCGGACCGGAACGTGACCGGGCGATGAATTCCATCGCGCCGGTATGGGACGGGAACGAAACGTGGCTGGTTCTGGGCGGCGGCGGCCTGTTTGCGGCGTTCCCGCTTGCCTATGCCGTGATCCTTCCGGCAACCTATCCCTTGATCATCGCCATGCTGCTGGGCCTGGTCTTCCGGGGCGTGGCATTCGAATATCGCTGGCGTGATCCGCGCCACCAACGCTTCTGGGATTTTGCCTTTACGGGCGGTTCTTTCGTGGCGGCGATGGCGCAGGGAATGACGCTTGGCGCATTATTGCAGGGTATCGAGGTAACAGGCCGGGCATATTCGGGTAGCTGGTTCGACTGGTTCACGCCCTACACTTTGCTGACAGGCCTGGGGACAGTTGCGGGCTACGCCCTGCTGGGGGCGACATGGCTGGTATGGAAGCTCGACGGTCCAAGCCAGCACCATGCGCGGATCCTGGCCAAACGCGCTGCCTGGGCAACTTTCATTCTGATGGGGTCCGTCAGCCTGTATAATCTGCTGCTCAATGCCGAATACGCCGAAAGATGGCTCACAGCGCCGGAAATATTCTTTGCGGCGCCTGTGCCAATCCTGACCGGTATCACGGCAATCGCGCTGCTTCGCGCCTTGGCAGTGGACCGGCACAGCAAGCCATTCTGGCTATCGCTGGCCTTGTTCCTGTTCGGGATGGCAGGTTTGGGTATTACCATGTGGCCCTATGTCGTCCCGCCCGGTCTGACCATTTGGGATGCCGCAGCGCCTGAGCGCAGCCAGATATTCATGCTGATCGGGGTGGTGATTACGATGCCGCTGATCATCGGTTACACAGCCTGGGCATATTGGGTGTTCCGCGGCAAGGTTGGTGATGAGGGGTATCATTGATGCACGCTCCTGGTGAACCATCGACCCCGCTGTGGAAACGGCTGGCCTGGATGGCGGCGATCTGGGCGATGAGTGTGACTGTGCTTGGTGCGGTTGCCTGGATAATTCGCACTTGGCTGAACCCCTGAATCAAGGAATTGACGCGATGCGCTATCTGAAAACCATCCTGACAGCTGCCGCGCTCACGATCACCGGCACTGCCCATGCAGAGAATACCGACATCATGGCGCGGGCGATTTCTGCCGATACCAAATTCATCGGAACGTCGATGCGCGGCGTGAATGACGATGAGCTGGAGGCAATGATCGCCTTCGTCGCACAACATGATGTGTCGCTGCGTTTCATCGAAGTCATGCGGACCAACGACAATACGAAATTCTTTGCCGAACGCCATCTCGCCGGACAGACTGTGATCGACCAGCTGGAACAAGCTGGCTGGAAACGGCTTGCCCGCGCCGCCGGGGCCGGACCGGCAGCCGAATTTGCCCATCCCGATGCCAAAGGCCGGATCGGAATAATCGCGCCCTATGCCAGGGATTTCTGCGCCAGTTGCAACCGGCTGCGGCTTTCGTCAGACGGGCGCCTGCATTTGTGTCTGTTCGGCGATGGCGGTATTGATCTGCGCCCGCTACTGCAAAGCGATGCCGATCAGGATGAACTGGTCGAACGGATCCGCGCGCTGACCGGAACCAAGGCACCGGCGCACCGCCTGCACGAAGGCAACAGCGGTGCAACCCCGCATCTCGCTTCTATCGGAGGGTGATCCATGCCCGGAATTGACGAAAGCCTGACCTTCCATCCGCTGAATATTGCGGTGTTGACCGTGTCGGATACCCGCACGCATCAGACGGATACTTCTGGCGCTCTGTTGGCCGAAAGGCTGATCGGGGCAGGGCACCATCTGGCGGGACGAAAGATTGTGACCGATGATATAGAGGCGATCCAGGGCCAGATGCAGGCGTGGATTGCCGATCCGGGGGTGGATATTATCCTCAGCACTGGGGGGACCGGATTTACCGTCCGCGATGTCACACCGGAAGCGGTGCTGCCGTTGCTGCGCCGGGTGATGGACGGCTTCAGCATAGTGTTCCATCAGGTCAGCATGGGCACGATTGGCGTGTCCACCCTGCAATCGCGCGCCTTTGCCGGGCAAGCAGAAAGCACCTTCATTTTCTGCGTGCCGGGTTCCACCGGGGCCTGCCGCGATGCGTGGGATCTGGTGCTGGGGTTTGAATTCGACAGTCGCTACCGCCCCTGCTCGATCGCCGGACAAGTGCCGCGGCTGGCCGGGCCGGGTGTCTGAAGCGGGAAAGGCCGGGGCAATGGTGGATTTTGACGAGGCACTGGCGCGATTGGGGCAAATTTCCGCACCGGTCGTTGGCGAGCGAACCGCGCTGGCCCGTGTGGCGGGGCGTATTCTGGCCCGGGCCCTTCACGCGCGCACCCAGGCACCCCGGCGCGATACCGCGGCAATGGATGGGTATGCGGTCAATGGTGCTGCGACCCGTGCCGGTGATCGCTTGCAAGTGATTGGGGAATCGCGCGCCGGAGCGGGATTTACCGGCACTGTTGGTGTGGGTCAGGCGGTGCGCATCTTTACCGGCGCACCGATGCCCGATGGCGCCGATCGCTGCATCATGCAGGAATATGCGGACCGGGTTGGCGATAATGTCCGCTTTGCCGAAGGGTATGGACCAAGCTGGCACGTCCGCCAGGCGGGCAGTGATTTTGCGGCGGGCGAATTGATCCTGCCTGCTGGCATACGCCTGTCCCCCCGCGCCATCATTGCGGCCGCTGCCGCTGATCATGCGTCGCTGATTGTTGCCGCGCGCCCGCGCGTTGCGATCATCAGTACGGGCGACGAACTCGCCCCGCCGGGACGCGCGCATCAGCGGGCCGATGCCATTCCTGAAAGCGTGGGCTTTGGCGTTGCTGCAATGGCAGTGGCAGCGGGGGCGAGGATTACCGCCCGCCATGCCGGTGTGGATGATCTGGCCGTGCTCGAACAGATTGCAGGCGAGGCGCTGGGCCAGGCTGATCTCGTCATCGTCACCGGTGGGGCCTCTGTAGGGGAACGCGATTTCGCCAAGCCGATGTTCGCGGCGCACGGGCTGGAGCTGGTGTTTTCCAAGGTGGCGATCAAGCCGGGCAAGCCGGTCTGGCTCGGGCGCGCAAAAGGCTCTCTGGTGCTGGGGCTTCCGGGCAATCCGACCTCGGCGATGGTCACCGCGCGGTTATTTCTACGCCCTCTGCTCGCCCTGTTGCAGGGGCAGCCATTGGCGGATGTGCTGCGTTGGCGCACCTTGCCGCTTGGCGCTCCGCTTGGTGCGGCGGGTGACCGCGAGACCTTTGTTCGCGCCGTGTGGGAGGGACAGGGGTTGGTGCCACTCGGCAATCAGGACAGCGGTTCGCAAAGCACGCTGGTGCGGGCAGACTGGCTGATCCGCTGCGCCGCGAACGCGCAGCCCCTCAATACGGGTGACATGGTTACCG
>JAGXGU010000052.1 GCA_024636575.1 Altererythrobacter sp. | reverse complement strand
CCTGTTCACCGTAACCGACGGGATCAAGCTGCGCGGTTCGTTCACAACCGGCTTCCGCGCACCATCGATGCAGCAGCTCTATTTCAACGCAACGAGCACCCAGTTCGTGACCGTCATGGGCATGACCGTGGCACAGGAACGCGGCACATTCCGCAATGACAGCGCGCTTGCGCAGGGGCTGGGAATTCCGGAACTGCAGGAAGAAACGTCGATCAGCTATGGCGGCGGTGTGATCCTGGAACCGGCTGATGGTCTGGTTATCACCGCAGATTATTACCATATCTCGATTGATGACCGGATTATGATTTCCGGTGCGGTCAATCCGATCCCGGCAAACCAGGCAGTGTTCGACGCCGCAGGCGCAACGCAGGGCCAGTTCTTCATCAACGGCGTCGATACCGAAACCGACGGCATCGATGTGGTCGCATCCTACAAGGTACCCGGATCGGTGCTTGGAGGCGATGTGAAGCTGACCAGTTCGTTCAATTACAACAAGACCGGGGTCACGGAATTGCCTTCCCCTGGCCTGCTGGCCGGCATCGACCTCGTGACCGCACAGGATGTGTCGATCATCGAGGAATGGCAGCCCAAGACCCGTTTCAACCTTGGCGCCAATTGGAAGAACACCAATTGGGGGTTCAATGTTCAGCTAAGCCAGTACGGCGAATATACCGTCTGTGAAGGCGGCTGCACCGGCGCGGCCTCCGACACGCAAACGTTCGGTGCAAAATGGCTGACCGATGTCCAGCTCGACTATACGTTCGACATGGGCCTGAAGCTGGCGGTGGGCGCGAACAATCTGTTCGACGTCTATCCCGACCTGAACCTGATCGGCCAGGCACGCGGCGGTCAATTGTATGACAGCACGGGCGGATTGATCGTGGACAGCCCGGGCGTCTTCCAATATTCGCGCCGGTCTGCCCCGTTCGGCTTCAACGGTGGCCATTATTACCTGCGGGCCAGCATCGACTTCTAAGCCCAGCCTGAACAATTCCAGGAGCCGGCCCGGTGCATTCCGGGCCGGCTTCTTGTTGTCCGGCCACAATCTTCATTCCGGTTTCGCGACAAAAAAGGGGGGCGCCCGATCCGGACACCCCCTTTATTCTGTTGCCGGTAAGGTCAGCCTATTTGGGTGACAGCACCATGAGCATCTGGCGCCCTTCGAGGCGCGGATAGGCTTCGATCTTGGCGACTTCTGCCGTGTCATCCTGCACCCGCTTGAGCAGGTTCATGCCCAATTCCTGATGCGCCATTTCGCGGCCACGGAAACGCAGGGTGATCTTCACCTTGTCCCCATGTTCGATGAATTTGTTCACATTGCGCATCTTCACATCATAATCATGCGTGTCGATATTGGGACGCATTTTGACCTCTTTGATGTCTTGCGTCTTTTGCGTCTTGCGCGCGGCGTTGGCTTTTTTCTGCGCTTCAAAGCGGTGTTTGCCGACGTCGAGATATTTGCACACGGGGGGATCGGCGTTGGGCGATACTTCGACCAAATTCAGGCCAAGCATGGCCGCCGCTTCGATGGCTTCCTTGGTGTACATGACACCGACATTTTCGCCGGTTTCGTCAATCACGCGGACCTTGTCCGATTGAATCATGTTGTCGTAGCGCGGGCCGCTCTTGATGGGCGGGCTATTCGTGCGCCGGGGTGGACGAGCTATGGGTTAGTCTCCTTGAAATTGCTTCGAGCCAGTTGGTATCACTGGGGGCTACTTAGTGTCGAATGTGGAGAAACGCTAGGGGTTACGCCCGAATCGATCAGAATTTGCCGGACTGTTGAATTGGAGCGACTCCGCCCGCTCTACGCTGCCTGTTGCCACAGCGCGAACTTCACCAGTTTTCCGCCTGCAGGCAACATGGCATGTATTGTATTGGCCGGTTGCATTGCTTTGATAATGGCCGGATCTGCGGCATTCATTCCGCCGGTCAAGGCTCCGAATGCGGGCAGGATCATCCGGCCGGACCCGGCAGCATCGCGGCTGACAACCGCGCAGGGGCGGCGGATATGCCTCTGCCGCGCGGTAATCTGCAGGCGCGGGTGGTAGTGACCGGAAAATTCCGGCCGCGTCTCGCCCGGCTGTGCCTGGTGCCGCAGGATCATCCCGGCGACCTCCAATTCCTGTGTCAAAGTGCCGCCTGCGAGATTCTCGGCTTTCGCGCCGCCAATCTGCGCGTCGTGATTGCCGGTGATCCACACCCAGTCGGTCGCCCGGGTCAGCGCCGCCAGCATACCCACCGCATGGGGTTCCAGCCGCGCCGCGCCGCCTGCGTCGTGGAAATTATCCCCCAGCGTAAACACCCGCCGGGCGCCGGTTTCGCGAATCGCCCGCGCCAGCCGCTCCAGCGTCTCGCGGCTGTCATAAGGCGGCAGCATCTGGCCATGAAGCGCATAAAAGCTCGCCTTCTCCAGATGCAGATCAGCCACCAGCAGGGCATTTTCCTGCGGCCAGAACAGCGCGCGACTGTCTGTCAGAAAAAATTCCTGGTGGGCGAACGAAAGGGGAACCATTGGTTCCACTTGCCCCAGCGCTTGCGGGATGGCAAGCCTGTTGGCGATGACCGAAACGACTCAAACATCCGCTGAACACACCGCTCTTGCTAAGATCTGGTTCGAAGATCTTCGAACGCGGATTTGCGATGAATTCGAGGCAATCGAGCGGGAGGCGGGCAGCGATGCGTCCTTCCGGTTTACCCCGTGGAACCGTGAGGAGGACGGAAATCCTGATCCGGACCACGATCCCGGCGGCGGTGTGCAGGGATTGATGAAGGGCAAGGTATTCGAGAAAGTCGGCGTCAATGTATCAACCGTGCGGGGCAATTTCTCGCCCGAGTTTGCCGCGTCGATCAATGGTGCGGATGCGGATAATCCCGGCTTTTCCGCTACCGGCATCAGCCTGGTGGCGCATATGGCCAACCCGCATGTGCCCGCAGTGCATATGAATACCCGGTTCCTGACCACCGGCAAGGCATGGTTTGGCGGCGGGGCCGATCTCAATCCCCCGATCCCCTATGAGGAGGATACTGCAGAATTCCATGCGGCCTTCCGCGCCACCTGCGCCCGGCATAACCCGACCTATTACGACCGGTTCAAGAAATGGGCGGATGATTATTTCTACATCCCGCACCGGCAATGCCACCGCGGGGTAGGCGGCATTTTCTACGATCATATGGAAGTGGGCGAGGCCGGGGCATGGGACCGCAATTTCGCGTTCACCAGGGATGTCGGCCAGACTTTCCTCGATATCTATCCAAAGCTGGTTCGCCGCCGGATGAATGCGGAATTCACCGATGCCGACAAATTGCAGCAGCTGCAATGGCGCGGGCGATATGCGGAATTCAATCTGGTTTATGACCGGGGGACTTTGTTCGGCCTGAAAACCGGGGGCAATATCGACGCGATCCTGATGAGCCTGCCGCCCGAAGCGGTGTGGACCTGACCCTGACTGGGACCGGAAGCTGATTAGGGGAATTTACGGATCACATGTAGATTCGGCCTGGCGCAAGTTCGGACATCGCCGGGTTGGCGGCGAGACAGCTGAATGGGAATTGCAATGGCAGATGTTCAAGATAGCCCTCCGGAACGGGGCAATTGGTTCTGGATCGTAATCATCGCGGTGCTGTTCGCAATTCTGATCTATTGGTTCTTTGATCCGGTCGCTGAAGTCCCAGTCGCTGATGAACCGGAGGCAACGCTGCCGAGCGATGAATTCACCACCGCCCCGGAAGGCGGTGTGCCGGTCCAATTGCCGGAAACACCGATAACAAATACTCCGACAGAAACCCAAAGCCCGCCCCCGACAATGGCTGAGTGACCGGCGCGGGGCCGCCTGCGCCTGTGCTGCGCGGCGGCGAGGGGGTTTTCGACCAGGGGTGATTGCTGGCAGATGCGCGATAGGTTCCTGCCCCAGACCATTCCTGTCCCGGACCATTCCTGCCCCGGACCAGGGGTCTGACAGCCATTGCCGGAATGCGCGCCCGGCGGCGCAGTTGCGAAAAGTCTGCTTGCCGAGCGCCCGGCGATCCTGCATTTGCCCATGCAACCTGATATCAGCGGCGCGAAAGCCGCGCCCTGTTCCGGCACCCCATGCCATTTGCCTCCCTTGGAGAATCCGATGCGTTTGCTTGCCTCTTTCCTGTTGTTGCTTGCGGGTGCGTGTTCGCCCCTTGGCGATACGCCCCAAACGGCGGCGATCGTATCCCCCATCCTGACCACCGAGGATGCAAAGGATCCGTTCACCTTCGCCCAGCCGGAAGTGGCGCGGGTGACGCATGTTGCGCTGAACCTGGCGCTTGATTTCGATACGCAGACGGTGGCGGGTTCTGCCACGCTGGATATCCTGGCGGCGGACGATGCGGACACGGTCATCCTCGACAGCAACGGACTGGAAATTTCCGGAATCACCGATGAAGGCGGCGCGCCGCTGGCATTCACGGTCGGCGATGCGGTAGAAGGCAAGGGCAGCCCCGTGACAGTCAGCATAGACGGCACGCGGCAGATCACCGTGGTCTATTCGGCCAGGAATGCGGAGGCATTGCAATGGCTTGCGCCGCAGCAAACGGCGGGCGGCAAACATCCCTATCTGTTAAGCCAGGGCCAGCCGACGCTGAACCGGACATGGATCCCCACGCAGGACAGCCCCGGTATCCGCCAGACATGGGAAGCGCGGATTATCGCGCCGGAGCCGCTGACAGTGGTGATGTCCGGTCTGGTTATGGGCGAGCCGGTAGCTGCGGGGGATGGCAAACGCGCCTTTACCTTCAAAATGGACAAGCCGGTCGCGCCCTATCTGATTGCAATTGCCGCGGGCGACATCGTGTTCAAGGAACTGGGTCCAAGGTCGGGCGTATGGACCGAACCGGTCATGCTGGAACGCGCCGCCAACGAACTGACCGATACGGAAAAGATGATCGACGCGGCAGAAAAACTCTACGGCCCCTATCGCTGGGGCCGCTATGACATGATCGTGCTGCCGCCCAGCTTTCCCTATGGCGGCATGGAAAACCCGGTGATGACATTTCTGACGCCGACCTTCATCGCGGGCGACAAGAGCCTGACGGGTCTGGTCGCGCATGAACTGGCGCATAGCTGGTCGGGCAATCTGGTGACCAATGCCAATTGGGCGGATAGTTGGCTGAACGAAGGTACCACCAGTTATTTCGAAAACCGGATTATCGAGGAATTATATGGCGCCAGGCGGGCGAACCAGGAAGCGGCGCTGAGTTTTGCGGAGATGGAAAAAACGCTGGCGGAAGAAGGTGTTACCAACCCGATCACGCAGCTCCATCTCCCGCCAGATCTGGCCATCCCGGATGGCGGCGCCAGCGGAATTATCTATGATAAGGGCGCAGTGTTCCTGCGCACGGTCGAAACGATTGTCGGCCGGGAGAAATTCGATGCATGGCTGGAAAGCTGGTTTGATCGCCACGCATTTCAGCCTGCGACTTCGGCCATGTTCCTGGCCGATATGCGTGAAAATCTGGTCAAGGGCGATGCCGCGCTGGAAGCAAAATTGATGCTGGACGAATGGGTTTACCAGCCTGGCCTGCCGAGCAATGCCGTGCGCCCTGATCCGGCTGCATTCGCTGAGGTTGACGCTGCGGCGGCGGCTTATGCGGCCAGTGGCACGGTCGATCCGGCTGCCTGGGCCAAATGGACCGCAGCGGAACGCCAGCGCCTGCTGGCGAAATTGCCGCGTGAATTGAACGATCAGCAACTGGCCGCGCTCGACAGGGAGCTCGGCCTTTCGAAGACGGGCAATAATGAAGTGCTGTTCCTGTGGCTCGAACTGGCGCTGGAAAACCGCTATGATCCCGCTGTTCCCGCGGCGGAGAAATTCCTGTCCACCGTTGGCCGCCGCAAATTTGTGGCGCCGCTGTTCGAGGCATTGATGGAGCAAGGGGCATGGGGGCCGCCAATCGCAAAGCGCATATATGCGAAGACCCGTCCGACCTATCACGCGGTGACGCAAGGTACGGTCGATAAATTGGTGATGTAATGGCCGGAAACGAAGGCGGGATATGCTTTCCGCTTGCCCTTAGCGCGGGCAAACCGCACATCTAGTCAGTAATGCTGCGCCAGTATGAACTTGTGGAACGGGTCAAGGCCTATGACCCTAACGCCGACGAGGCGCTGCTGAACCGTGCCTATGTCTATACCGTGCAGAAACATGGCGCCCAGAAACGCGCATCGGGCGATCCCTATTTCAGCCATCCGGTAGAAGTGGCCGGTCTGATGACCGACCTGAAGCTGGATCAGGAAACGATCATAACCGCGCTGCTCCACGATACGGTGGAAGACACGCTGGCCACGATAGAGGATATCGAGGAAAATTTCGGGCCCGAAGTGGCGCGGCTGGTGGACGGGGTCACCAAGCTGAGCAAGATCGAGGTCATGCCCGAAGATGAGCGGGCGGCGGAAAATCTGCGCAAATTCCTGCTCGCCATGTCGGAAGACATCCGCGTGCTTCTGGTCAAACTGGCCGACCGGCTGCACAATATGCGCACGCTGCACTTCATCAAATCGCCGGACAAGCGCGCCCGGATTGCCCGCGAAACGATGGATATCTACGCCCCACTGGCAGAGCGGGTGGGCATGTATGAATATATGCGCGAAATGCAGCTGCTCGCCTTCGAACAGGTTGAACCGGAAGCCTATCAGACAATCACCGGCCGTCTGGAACAGATCCGCAAGCAGGATGGCGGGCAGGTCGATGCGATTGCGCTGACGATGAAGCAGGCGTTGGCAGAGGCAGGCTTGGCCGTGAAAGTCTGGGGCCGGGAAAAGCATCCCTATTCGATCTGGAAGAAGATGGCCGAACGCCACGTCAGCTTCGAGCAGATTACCGACATCATGGCCTTCCGGGTGATCGTGGATAACGAAGCGGAATGTTACCGGGCGATGGGGATCCTCCACACCACCTGGCAATGCATTCCCGGCAAGTTCAAGGATTATATCTCCACCCCCAAGAACAACGG
>JAGXGU010000051.1 GCA_024636575.1 Altererythrobacter sp. | reverse complement strand
TCTGATAGCGAACCACGGTGCCGAGCAATTGGGTGATGTCGGATTCGCCATCCAGGAAGTAAGCGTCCTGGACCATTTCTTCCGGCCATTGCTGGAAGCTGATCGAATCAGCGGTAATGATCGTACCGACGGGGAGCGCGCGCTGCGCCACCAGAACCTTGGGACCCTGTGGTACCGCTGCCGCTTCGGCAGTGGGTGCAGAATTCCCGGTGAACATACTCCGTGCAGCCAGTGCCGTACCGATCGCGATGATCAGTGCGACAAGCAATAGAGCGAGTTTCTTCCTATCCATGGCTGTTAAGCCCCCTCATTCGGCCCGTAGAAAAAGTCATCAGGGCGTTGTGTCTATGGTAAGTATGTTGTGTTGGTTAAAATCCGGTTTACCCGACCGTTGCGCCAGCAACGGCGGTCCCGGCTGCGGGAAAATAATGAAAGCCGATTACCCACAGGCCAGCGGCTGAGATTGCGACACCATAGGGAATGGCCAGCCGGTCTTTCTGCCGGCGCATGACGTGCCAGGCACCCATCACGATTGTCAGCACGCCGCCCAGCAACGCCATGATGATGAGCAGTTCGAGAAACCATTCCGGCTTGATCCACAGTGCGAGCGCGGTCAGCAATTTGACATCGCCGCCGCCCATCATCCGCAAAGCGAACATGCCTGCCAGAATCGCGAAGGCCGCCGCCGCCACGCCCAGCTGCATGGCCACATCCGGCCACAGTGAAAGATTGCTGCTCCACCAGAACAAAGGCGCGCCCAGCGCGATGCCGGCGTTCAGCCAATTGTCGATCTGGCGCCGACGCATATCGGTAAACGCCGCAACCAGCAGCGCGATTGCCAAGACAGCCAGCAATCCGTAGTGGAAATATTCGTTTAGCATCAAAGCCCCCAAAATCCCTGTGGAGGCATTGCTACAGGCGATGGCTTACCAAATAGTAACCAACCGCTGGAGGTTAACATTAGCCAAATAGATACATCCGCCATGAACCGTAATGCCGGGCAGGCGCAGATTGACCGGCGCAATATCCCGGCCAATGCGGTTGAAAGCCAATGGAAGGCGCCTGATGGGCACGCAATCCGGCGGATCGATTGGCCTGAAGCAGCTGCCGAAGGCGGCGCACCGCGCGGTTCGATCCTGTTCATGCCGGGGCGCGGGGATGCTTACGAAAAATATCTCGAAACGCTGGAAGAATGGCACCGGGCAGGCTGGCGGGTCACCGCTGCGGACTGGCGCGGGCAAGCGGGATCGGGGCGGCTCGGTAAAGATCCGGTGACCGGCCATGTGAGCGATTTTTCCGTGTGGATCGATGATATTGCGGACTTCTGGTCTGAATGGAAGGCGGCGACACCGGGCCCCCATGTCATAGCCGGCCATTCGATGGGCGGGCATCTGGTATTGCGGGCCACTGCGGAACACAGGATTGATCCCGATGCGGTGGTGCTTTCAGCCCCTATGCTTGGATTTTACGGTTCGCATTTGCCGGTTTCAATCATGCACCGCGCCGCGAAGATCATGGCCCGGCTGGGTGATCCGGCCCGGCCGGCATGGAAATGGAGCGAAAAGCCCGGCGAAATGCCGATTGGCCGGATCGATCTTCTGACCCATGACAAGGATCGTTACGAAGACGAATTGTGGTGGCGTGATCGACGCTCGGAACTGGTCATGGGACCGGGCAGCTGGCGCTGGGTCGAACGCAGCTATGCCTCGATGCGCGGGCTTGACCGTGCGGGCGTGCTCGAAGCGGTGGCCCAGCCGGTGCTGCTGATCGGAACTGCGAATGACAAGCTGATCGATATGCGCGCGATCGAACGGGCGGCGGGCCGGTTGCCCCATGGGGAACTGGTTTCCTTCGGCAAGGAAGCGCATCATGAAATCTTGCGCGAAGTCGATGCGGTGCGCGGCCGGGCGACGGCTGCGATCCTGGAATTTCTGGACCGCGTGGCCCCGCAGGAAACGCCGCAAGCGGCCAGCACGGATTAGGCGATCTTGGCAGAGCGTTACGATATTGCGATTATCGGTGCCGGAATGGCAGGTGCCAGCCTGGCAGCCGAGCTTGCGCCCCACGCCAGCGTTGTGGTGCTGGAGGCAGAGGATCGGCCCGGCTACCACGCCACGGGCCGCTCCGCGGCATTCTGGGAGGAATGCTATGGCGGGCCCGATGTCGTGCCGCTCACGCTCGCGTCCGGACCATATTTGCGGGAACGCGGTTTCCTGGCGCAGCGCGGCGCGCTCTATGTGGGCCGGGATGAAGATTGCAGCGCACTCGACCATTTCATGATGCGTTTCGCAAATAGCGGCGCGACTATCGAGCGCCTCCATGCGGCAGAGCTTGCACAGCGCCTGCCGGGCCTCAGGCCCGAATGGACCGGCGCCGTCTGGGAACCTGCCTGCGCCGATATCGATGTCGGCGCCCTGCATGCGCATTATCTGACGGCGATGCGCAAGGGCGGCGTGCGGCTGGTGACGCGGGCATCATTGGCTGCCGCCAGCAGGACCGGTGACGGTTGGCGGCTGAAAACAACAGGCGGAACCGAATTTGCCGCTGACTTGCTGGTTAATGCATCGGGCGCATGGGCCGATGATGTTGCCAGAATCGCCGGGGTCAACCCCATCGGCATTGAACCCAAGCGGCGTACAGTCGCGCAATTACGCATCGATCCCCTGCCGCCAAGGGACCTGCCCCTGGTGCTGGATATCTCGGGAAAATTCTATTTCCGGCCGGAAAGCGGGCGGCTGTGGCTCAGCCCGCATGACGAAGAACCTTCGCCGCCTTGCGATGCAGCACCGGAAGAGCTGGCGGTGGCCACCGCAATTGCACGGCTGGAGCAGGTGGTTGATTGGCGGATCGAACAGGTCGAGCACAAATGGGCCGGATTGCGCAGTTTCGCACCCGACCGACTGCCGGTTTATGGCCCTGATCCGCGGAATGCCGGCTTTTTCTGGTTTGCCGGGCAGGGCGGTTTCGGCATCCAGACCGCCCCGGCTGCGGCGCGATTGGGCGCGCAGATCATTCTCGGCCTGCCGCATGATGACATGACCCAGACGCTTGACCGGTCAAGATATTCCCCGGACCGCTTCGGGTAGATTCATCTGAACCCGCGGTTAGATTGGTGCAGAATTCATGCAGCAAAGGAGACCATTGAATGGCGCATCATTTCAAGATCAAGAAAAACAAGGCCGGCGAATTCGTGGCTTATTTCATGTATAATTCGGAACCGATCTTCTGGACCGAAGGATATTCCAGCAAAGCCAGCGCAAGGAATGCAATTGCGTCTGTCCAGAAAAATGGCCCCAGCGCGGATACCGTGGACGATAGCTGAAATCTGATGGGCAGGAATTCGCGCAGAAAACGCATAATTCCTGCCCATCTGCCATTTTAGGCTTGGGCCTGCGCGCGCTCAGCCTCTGCGCTAGCAAGTTGATCGACCCGTTCGTTTTCGACATGGCCATTATGGCCTTTTACCCAGTGCCAGGTGATCGAATGGCGTTTCGCGGCATCGATCAGTTCGTGCCATAAATCCTCGTTGCGGACCGGCTTCTTGCTCGCGGTTTTCCAGCCCCGGCGCTGCCAGCCTTCGATCCATTTGGTCATCCCGTCGAGTACATATTTACTGTCGGAATAGAGATCGATCTGGCAGGATTCGATCAGGGCGTTGAGGGCGCGAACAATCGCGGTCATTTCCATCCGGTTGTTGGTGGTGTCGGGATCACTGCCGGACAATTCCTTCTCGTGATTGCCCATGCGCAGCAGCGCACCCCAACCGCCTGGACCCGGATTGCCCTTGCATGCACCATCGGTGAAAATTTCTACGTGTTTCATGTATTTGACCTTGCCTCAACCTGCGCGCGCGGGGAAGGCGCTTTGGCTATTTTTGGCGTAGAATTCGAGCCGCCTGACGAAATCCATCGGATCCTTGCGCTGCACCAGCGCATCTCCGGGGGTGTTGATCCAGTCAAATGCGCGGGTTGCGGCAAAGCGCATGGCCGCCCCTTGCGCCAACAGCGGGAGTGCGCCGCGCTCCGCATCGGACAACACGCGGACAGATTCGTAACCTGCCATCAGCGATGCTGCGATATCGGGCCGAAATATCCGGCCGCCTTTGCTGAAAGACCATGCGGCATGGGTTACTGCCAGATCATATGCGGCGATGTCGGTGCAGGCGAAATAGAAATCAATGAGGCCGGTAACCTTGTTGCCCAGCATCAGGACATTGTCCGGAAACAGGTCTGCATGAATGGTGGCGCGAGGCAGATCTTCGGGCCAGTCGGCGATAAGGCGAGGCAAATATAGTTCTATTGTGCCAGGCAGCTGCGGGGCGATTTCCTGCAGATGATCGCCGCATTGTTCAAACAGAGCCTGCCAGTCTGCCGGGCGCAGATCATTGGTCCGGGTGGCCGTGAAATCGGCGGAAGCGAGATGAATTCCCGCCAGCGCCTTGCCAACGGCATGGGCCTGCACCTCGCTCGGGTTCTCGATCGAAACACCTGGCAGGAATTCGATCAGGGCAACTGCTTTGCCCCCCAGCATCCGTGATGCATTGCCGCTGCGGTCATGGATGGTGCGCGGGACTGGCTCCCCCTTGGCCGACAGGTGATCGAGCAGACCAAGGAAAAACGGCAAATCATCCAGATCGATACGCCGTTCATACATCGTCAGGATGAACCGGGTCTGCGGGATGCCGGATGGATCCACTGCGCCGGCCGAACCGGTGGTTTCCACCAGCCAATTGCTGTTGGAAACCCCTTCGGCAATGCCCTTGGCCGAAACCAGCCCGCCAACGTCATATTCTGCGACGAGGGAAGCAAAGTCGTCCGCACCGAGATGGGTGTAAACCGCCACGCGCCAGACAGCTTATTCGGTCAGCTGGCGCGGCAGCTTGAAGACCATTTTTTCCACGGCGCTGATCAGTGTGTGTTCTTCCACTTCGCGCCATAGGGACAAGCGATCGACGACTTCGCGCACCAGTTTTTCAGGGGCAGAGGCGCCCGCTGTCAGGCCAAGCGTTCCCACGCCCTCCAGCCAGGCCGGATCGATATCATCGGCGCGTTGGATCAGCCGGGCATCTGTGCCGCATTTCCGGGCGACTTCCACCAGCCGTACCGAATTGGAGCTGTTGGGCGAACCGATCACCAGCACCAGATCGCTACCAGGAGCAATTTCCTTGACTGCGGCCTGCCGGTTGGAGGTTGCATAGCAAATGTCTTCCGCTTTGGGCCCGACAATCTGTGGATATTTTTCACGCAAAGCGTCCAGGATGGCGGCGGTGTCATCCACTGACAGCGTCGTCTGTGTCAGGTATGACAGAGCATCATCCGGTCCGAATGGCAGTGCGGCGACGTCCTCCATCGTTTCCACCAGCGTCATTTCTCCCTCAGGGACCTGGCCCATGGTGCCGATCACTTCAGGGTGGCCGCGGTGACCGATGAACAGGATGTGCCTGCCCGCCTCCATCTGGCGTTCGGCCTGGCGGTGCACCTTGCTGACCAGCGGGCAGGTGGCGTCCAGATAATCGAGCCCGCGCCGCTGCGCTTCTGCCGGGACTGACTTGGGCACGCCATGCGCGCTGAAAACTACTGGCGCACCGTTCGGCACTTCGTCGAGTTCCTCGACGAATATCGCGCCCTTGGCCTTGAGCCCATCCACGACATATTGATTGTGGACAATTTCGTGGCGGACGTAGACTGGCGCGCCATAGCGTTCGAGCGAACGCTCAACGATTTCGATCGCCCGGTCTACCCCGGCGCAGAAACCGCGCGGCGCGGCAATCAACAAGGTCAGCAAAGGGCGATCGCCGGAAGCCGGACCAGATGCGGAGTTTTGCAAGGGAGCGTTCATGTCTCCGCCTCTAGCGCTTTGCTGTCCGGCCCGCTAGGGCGACGTTATTCGAATTCCTGAGGATTTTCCAGATGACGCCCAACCGCCCATTTTTCCTGTCCATCCTCCCGATATTGGCGGCCACTACCGCCCTGGCGGGATGTTCCAAAGAAGGCGAGTTGGTGATCGACCAGGGTGTCGGCATTTCTGCGATTCGTTCCGTCTGCCCGGGAGTGGGGGTGCCTGATTTTACTGGCGATATCACCACTTTCCGAACCGCTGGCGACCAGTCGGCGGCCAATTTGGATCTTACCGCAACGATCACCAATGTGCGCAGCCAGTGCAACGATACGAGCGAGAAAGTTTATTCCGAAGCCACCTTCGATGTGCTGGCCCGCCGCACCGACACGCGCGGTGCACGCCGGGTCGAACTGCCCTATTATTCCGCCGTCCTTCGCGGCGGCAGTGCAGTCCAGGCCAAGCGAATCGGTACGGTCACGATTGATTTTGCCGATGGACAGGAACGCGCGCAGGCCAGTGCGAGGGCCGGTGCCTTCGTCGACCGCGCAGAAGCTACCCTGCCGCCGGAAATTCGCGAGCAGATCACCCGCCGCCGCAAGGCCGGCGATGTCGATGCCGCGCTTGATCCGCTGGCCGATCCGCAGGTGAGGGCGGCAATTTCGCGCGCAACATTCGAATTGCTGGTGGGTTTTCAGCTGACCGAGGAACAACTGGCTTACAACGCCACGCGTTAACGCTTCGATTGCCGGGTCCCGACCGGTGCACCGGGCCCATGCGGCAGATGCTTGCGATTTCGGCGCGTTCGTCTAACCGCTCTGGTCATGTCCAACCCAATTGAAACTGCTCCGTTACAGACGCTCCACTCCGCTTTTGCGGAGAAGGTCGGCGCTGTCCTCAATGCGCTCGAGTTGGAAGGCGCCTTGCCGCCGGGCAGCCCGCGCGGAAATGTCACGGTCGAACCGCCGCGCGATCCCAGCCACGGCGACCTGTCGACCAATGCCGCTATGGTGCTGGCGAAGCAGGCGCGAACCAACCCGCGCGAACTGGCAGCGAAGATTGTGGAGAAGCTAGAAGCCGATCCCGACGTGGATTCGGCGCAAATCGCAGGGCCCGGTTTCATCAACATGCGCCTTTCCGATGCCGCATGGCGCGCCGAGCTATTGGCGATTGCCACTCTGGGCAGCAATTATGGCCGATCCACCATGGGCGAGGGCGTTACCGTCAACGTCGAATATGTCTCTGCCAACCCGACCGGGCCGATGCATATGGGCCATTGCCGCGGCGCAGTGGTGGGCGATGCATTGGCATCGCTGCTGGAATATGCCGGGCACAAGGTGATCCGCGAATATTACGTCAACGATGCCGGGTCGCAGGTCGATACTCTCGCCCGGTCCGTCCATCTGCGGTACCGCGAGGCCTTGGGCGATGGCATCGGCACCATCCCGGAAGGGCTTTATCCGGGCGATTACCTGGTGCCGGTGGGGCAGGCACTGGCCGAGGAGTTGGGCGACCGCTTCAAGGATGATCCCGAAGAACATTGGCTGCCGATCTTTCGCGCGCATGCGGTAGAAGCGATGATGGACATGATCCGCGCCGATCTGGCGCTGCTGGGCATCAGGCATGATGTCTTTGCGTCGGAAGCCGCGCTGCAATTGGCCGGTAAGCCGGCAGAGGCGGAGGCGTGGCTGCGGTCCCATGATCTGGTGTATGACGGCATTCTGGAAGCGCCCAAGGGCAAGGTTCTGGATGATTGGGAGCCGGTGGAATTGCCGCTGTTCCGTTCCACCCGTTTTGGCGATGATCAGGACCGCCCGATCAAGAAATCCGACGGGAAATGGACTTATTTCGGGGCCGATCTGGCCTATCATTTCCAGAAGGCGGAACACGCCGATGCGCTTATCGATATCTGGGGTGCGGACCATTCCGGCACGGTCAAACGGATCAAGGCCGCTGTCGCCGCGCTGACCGAAGGTGCGGGCAGGGCCATCGCCTTTGACGTCAAGCTGGTCCAGATGGTCCAGTTAATGCGCGCAGGTGAACCGCTGAAGATGTCCAAGCGTTCGGGCAATTTCATCACCATCGCCGATATGGTCGAAGAAGTTGGCAAGGATGTGGTCCGCTTCACCATGCTGAGCCGAAAGCCCGAAGCACAGATGGAATTCGACTTCGCCAAGGTAGTGGAAGCATCGAAGGACAATCCGGTCTTCTATGTCCAATATGCCCATGCGCGGATTCATTCCACCTTGCGCAAAGGGGCGCTGGAAGGTTTCGCACCTTCGGCAGATCATATCGCGGCGCTGGGCGCGGAGGAGCTGGAACTGGTCAAGCAGGCCGCGCAATTCCCGCGCATCGTGGAGGCAGCAGCGCAGGCGCGCGAACCACATCGTTTGGCGTTCTATCTCTATGAACTTGCCGGGGCATTTCACGCCTATTGGAATTTGGGTAACGATAATCCGCTAAAGCGGTTCATCGTGGTACAAGATGCCGATTTGAGCGGTGCCAGACTTTTCCTGGCCAGCCAGATCGGGCAGGTATTGCGAAATGGCCTTGCCCTGCTCGGGGTTGAGGCAGTGGAGGAGATGTAAGCATGTCAGGTCCCGTCGGAACAGGTCGCGAAGGTGACGATCCCGTTGAAACCGAAGTGGAAGAATTGTCTCTGGTGGAAGGGGATGAGCCGCTGCCGTGGCTTGAATCGGGTGATTATGAAGACGGGGATGAAGGCGTCGATACGGGCCGTATAATCGGCTTTGTGTTGATCGCTGCCCTGGCGCTGGTGGCATTGTTCGGTGCGATCTGGTTCTTCTCCAACCGGGCCGGCGATGCGGAATTGATTGCCGATGGCAGCACGATCGAGGC
>JAGXGU010000008.1 GCA_024636575.1 Altererythrobacter sp. | reverse complement strand
TGCTCTATGTCGGGGCGCGCAAATTATGGCGCGATGTGGAACAGGAAGACCGCGAAACCGACACCCGCTGGTGGCAGCCGGCGGCCATGCTACTGGCGGCGATGGCACTGATTTCCACGGTACTGGCGCTCACTTTCAGCGGACCGGGCGGCACTTTGCCGGCATCCATGGGCGGCATCACCGGTCTGCTCGGGGCGGGCGCGATTGAAGCGGTTGCTGCGCGCCTGCCGGAAAATGTGCAGAGCTGGACGATCCTTGGCCTTGCCCTCATTTGCCTGGCGGGGGGGGCCACATTGATTACCCGGGTTTTCGCGATCGACTGGGCGCAATTGCTGACTCTGCCAGCATTTCTGAAACGCGGTTCCACACCGGACGAGGGCGAATTCCACTTCATCCCCAAGCGCAAGGCGAAGGAGCCAGCATCAAGAACCGGGCCCAACGAACAATTTACCGCGCAGCCCGCGCGCCGGATGCCGGAAATCACCGACCCGTCCGCTCCCCCCAAAAAGGCCGCGATGGCCAGGACCAAACAGCGCGACCTGTTCGCCAAATATGAATTGCCCGGGCTGGAATTGCTGGAAGAGCCGCCGGTGCACCAGGCACCCAAGCTGGACAAGATGGCGCTGGAACGCAACGCCCGGCTGCTGGAAACGGTGCTCGACGATTTCAATGTGAAGGGCGAGATTACCGCCGTGCGCACCGGCCCGGTGGTGACCATGTATGAACTGGAACCCGCCCCGGGGATCAAGGCCAGCCGGGTGATTGGCCTGGCGGAAGATATTGCGCGCAACATGTCCGCCATCAGCGCCCGCGTCTCGCCGATCCCGGGCAAGACGGTGATGGGCATCGAATTGCCCAATGCGGATCGCCAGATGGTGGCGCTGAGGGAACTGGTCGCCTGCGCCGCCTTTGCCGAATCGACCGGCAATTTGCCGATCATCCTGGGCAAGGATATCGCCGGGGAGCCGGTCGTGGCCGATCTGGCCGCCATGCCGCATCTGCTGGTCGCAGGCACCACCGGTTCGGGCAAATCGGTCGGCCTCAACTGCATCCTGCTGTCGCTGCTATACCGCTTCACCCCCGCTGAATGCCGGTTGATCCTGATCGATCCCAAGGTGCTGGAACTGAAAAGTTACGACGACATCCCGCATCTGCTGTCGCCGGTGGTGACCGAGCCGCATAAATCGGTTCGCGCATTGAAATGGGCGGTGGAGGAAATGGAGCGCCGCTACCGGATGATGAGCAGCATCGGGGCGCGCAATCTCACCGGTTTCAACGAACGGGTCAATGGCGCGATCGCCAAGGGCAAGCCGCTCGGCCGCCGGGTCGGTATCGGCTTCGATCCCGATACGGGCGAGGAATTGTTCGAGGAAGAACAGCTCGATTACCAGCCGCTGCCGCAGATCGTGCTGATCGTGGACGAACTGGCCGATCTGATGGTCACCATCGGCAAGGAAATCGAAGTGCTGATCCAGCGCCTCAGCCAGAAATCACGCGCCGCAGGCATCCATCTGATCATGGCCACCCAGCGCCCCTCGGTCGATGTTATCACCGGGGTAATCAAGGCCAATCTGCCCACGCGGATCAGTTTCAAGGTCACCAGCCGGATCGACAGCCGCACCATTCTGGGCGAACAGGGCAGCGAACAGCTGCTGGGCAAGGGCGATATGCTGTATAAACCCAACACCGGCGCTATGGTCCGCGTCCACGGGCCGTTCGTGTCGGACGATGAAGTGGAACGGGTTGCCAGCCACTGGCGCGCGCAGGGCAAGCCCGATTATGTCGATGCAGTCACCGAGGAACCGGAAGACGGCGGCTTCAGCTTCGACGATGAACTGACCGGCAGCGACGATCCGGACGAGCGCAAATACCGCCAGGCCTGCCAGTCGGTATTCGAAAGCCAGAAGGCGAGCGGCAGCTGGCTGCAACGCCAGATGGGCGTGGGCTACAATACCGCCGCCAAATGGATTGAACGGATGGAAGACGAAGGCCTGGTCGGCCCGGCAAACCACGTCGGCCGCCGCGAAATCTACCGCGACCGGGATGGCAATCCGTTGTAATCACACAGTTTGCAAACGTCCGGAATGGGGTTGTGGGGATCGAACTTCAGGAATCCCGCCCTTTGCCGCAGTGGGTAAGGAATTTGGTTAATCCGGTCTTGCCATGAGCTGGACAATCGGTTGAAAATACGCCGGGTTTTAACCTCGAGCTAAGAGTTTGGCGCTAACCTTGGCCCTATGGTGAGGGGTTTGCTTCCAACAATCTGGGCGGTCATTGCGGCGTGCTTGTTCGCAGCGCTGGCTGTGCCTGCGGCAGCCGCCGATGGTATGGCCGCGAATCCGGCGGCCGAACCCCAGGCGATCTGTTCCATCAAAGGCAGTGCCAACCGCGATCTGCACCAATATCTATCCACCACCCCGAACTGGGCCTGTAGCGGCAAGAATTCCGATCTCTCGGCAGAACAGGTAATTCTCCGCATTCCGATAACCCAAGGGATTGACCGGGCCGCACCGGAATTGCCGCGCTATATCATTGGCCGAAATGGTAAATTCCGGCAGATTACCATCATTGCCGCAGACCGCGATGGATCGCTTCGCCAGCGCAAATACACCAATGCCCAGGTGCAGCCGGGCCTGCCCAAACTGCGATTTTCTGCCGAACTGCCTCCGGTCAGCAATCAGACCGAATTCATCTATGTCGCGGTGGACGGGGCGCTACAGCCGATCTTTGCAAAACATCTGCATCTGGCCGACAAATTGCCCGGTAACACCCGGCAGGACAGAAACATGCTGCTGTTGCTGGCCATACTGTGCGGCGTGATCATCATGCCGCTGGCATTCAATCTGGCATTCTTCCGTATCTTGCGAGAACGATTCTTGCTGTGGCACGCCGTATTGTCCGCCTGCGCAGTCATGCAGATTGTATTGTCTGCCGGGATTTATTCAGGCTTTGCCGATCTGACCCTGCCGCAGATGAGAATCCTGAATGTAGCGTCTTTTGGCGGCATGATGGTGGCCGCTTCCATGTTCGCCGCCAGTTTTATCGAAGCGGACAAATTATCTCCGCAGCTGCGCAAGGGTCTCCAATACGGGGCGTTATGGTGCGGCTTCATCACCCTGGTTCATCTTTTCGAATTTGCCAGTCTAGGGCGCTATTCAGCGGATCTGTTCTACATTGGCTGCGCATTCATGCTGCCCTTGTTCACCGCCGTGATGTGGAACGCTGCGCGCCGGGGCAGCCGCGCGGTCTGGTTCCAGATGGTTGGATGGGCGCCGTTATACCTCACCGGGATTGTCCGGGTGACCACCTATTTCATTCCGCAATTACAGCATAGCGATGCATACAACCTGTTTCATATCGGCGTCATAATCGAATGCGTTGCGACCGCGCTGGGCGTGGTCGACAGGTTCATGACCATTCGCCGCCAGTGTGACGAGGCCTTGTCCCAGGCCCGCCTGTCCGAAGCCCTGTCCGAACGCGATCACCTGACGGGGCTGATGAACCGCCGCGCGATCGAACCGCGCTTTGCCCAATTGCGCAGCCTTGGTTTCAACACCTTCGCGCTGATCGACCTCGATCGGTTTAAATCCGTCAACGATACGCATGGCCATGCATTGGGTGATGAAGTGCTGCAAGCGGTCGCCCAGGCGCTTGATGCGGACGAAAACGTGCTGGCGATGCGGCTGGGCGGGGAAGAATTCGTCTTGTTGCTGCGCGGCAAGGACACGCACCGGATGGCCGAACAGCGGCGCATGGCGATCCCTACGCGAACCGCCGTCCTTGTGCCCGGGCTGGACCGGATGGTCACCGCCAGCATGGGCGTGGTGGAAATGCCGGACGAAGGGCTGAAGCACGCCACCTTCAACGAATTATACAGCCGCGCGGACAAGCTGCTGTACGAAGCCAAGGAAGCCGGGCGTAACCGGGCCTTGTTCGAAAAACTTGTCGCCTTTCCCGACCGTCGCGACGAACGCCGGCCGGGCAAGGCGGTCGCCGCTTAAAGCTGGACGAAGGGCGCCATCACTTCGGGCCGCACGCGCGCCAGGCGGCCGGTTTCGCGGTCCAGCATGGCCCAGGTCGTATTCGCGGAAACGATCACTTTGCCCGCGCTATCCGTAAAATCGACCCGACGGGTGGATTTCGCGCCGCGCGCGCCATCTTGTATCCAGGTTTCCCCGGACACGCGTTCCCCCACCGAGATATTGCCGCGATAATCGATCTCGTGCCGGATCACGAGCCAGACGAACGCATCCCGGTCCTCCGCCCTCGCCGCCGCTTCCCAATGGGCCGTCGCCATGTCCTGCACCCACCCGACCCACACCGCGTTGTTCACGTGGCCCATGACATCGATATGGTCCGGCGCGGCGGTGAAAGTCCTGGTGAAGCGGTTACTCACTCCTCCACATCCATTTGCCAAAGGATGAAAGCGAATTCCTCCGCCGTTTCCGTCAGGCTTTCGAAGCGGCCCGATTTGCCGCCATGGCCAGCGCCCATATTGGTCTTGAGCAGCAATTCACTGTCGCCCGTTTTCAATTCGCGCAATTTGGCGACCCATTTGGCGGGTTCCCAATAGGTCACGCGCGGATCGTTGAGCCCTGCGGTGACCAGCATCGGCGGATAATCCTGCGCGCGCACCTGATCATAAGGGCTGTAGGACCGGATCAGCTCAAACGCGGCCTGGTCCTCGATCGGGTTGCCCCATTCGGGCCATTCGCCGGGGGTCAGCGGCAGGCTGGCATCCAGCATGGTCGCCAGCACATCCACGAAGGGGACATGCGCCACCACCGCGCCGAACAGATGCGGATCGGAATTGATCACCGCGCCCATCAGTTCGCCGCCCGCCGATCCGCCCGAAATGCTGATCCGGCCCGCCTGCGTCAGGCCGCGTTCGATCAGGCCATTGGCGATATCGACGAAATCGTTGAAGGCATTGGTGCGGCTTTCCAGCTTGCCCGCCTTGTACCATGCCCGCCCCAGATCATCGCCGCCGCGGATATGCGCGATGGCATAGGCAAAACCGCGGTCCACCAGGCTGAAACGGGTGGTGGAAAAGCCCGGCGGAATGGAAATGCCGTAGGCGCCGTAGCCATAGAGATGCAGCGGACAGGCCGGTTTCCGATCCTTGCGGTAGAGCACGCTGACCGGGACCATCGTACCGTCCCGCGCGGCCACTTCGAGCCGTTCCGTGGTGTACAGACCGACATCATATCCCGAGGGGATTTCCTGCACTTTCAGCGTTTCGAGCGTCCGCGCCGCAACGTCGTAATCATAGGTCGTGGCCGGGCTGACCATGCTTTCATAGGACAGCCGCAGCTTCTCCATATGCCATTCGCGGTTATCGCCCAGCCCCGCGCTGTAGCTTGCCTCGGGGAAGGTGATCGGTTCGATCCGGAAGGGATCGTCATAATAGCGCACTTCGATCACATCGAGACCGACGCGCCGACCCTCCACCACGTAGAAATCGCGGAACAGTTCGAACCCGGTGATGTAGAACTCGTCCGATCCTTCGATCAGCGTGGTCCACTCGCCCGGATTATCCAGCGGCGCGGTTGCGATCCGGAAGTTTTCGTGCGTATCATTGGTGTGGATGAACAGGGTCCCGTCCCGCTCGTCCACGTCATATTCCACGCCCTTCTGCCGCGGTTTGACCAGCAGCGGCGGCGCCAGCGGATCATCGGCAGGGATGATATAGCTCTCGCCCGTTTCGTGATCGCCGGCGGAGATGATCACCCATTTCTCGTTCGACGACAGGCCGGACCCGACCCGGAAACCCTCGTCATCCTCGTGATACAATTCGGCATCGTCTGCTACCGGCTGGCCCAGCCAGTGCAGCCGCGCGTTGTCGGTGCGCCATTGTTCATTGGCGAGGCTGTAGATCAGCGCCCGGTCCCCCGCGCACCACACCAGCGAGGACAGCGTGCCGGGAATCTCGTCACCGAGCATTTCGCCGGTGACCAGATCCTTGACCCGCGCGGTGAACCGTTCCGAACCGTTGTCATCCACGGAAAACGCCAGCTTCGTGCCATCCTTGCTGACCGCGAGCGCGCCGAGACGGAAATATTCCTTCCCCTCGGCCAGTGCGGGTTCGTCGAGGATTAGCTCGTCTTCGCCGCCTGAAACCGGCCGCCGCCACCAGCGGCGATATTCCGCGCCTTCCTCGTATTCCACCCAATAGAGCCAGTCGCCATCCTTCTGCGGGACGGAGGTGTCCGCTTCCTTGATCCGTGCGCGCATTTCCTTGAACAGGCGGTCCACCAGCGGTTTGTGCGGCCCCATACGGTGGTCAAACCAGGCATTTTCTGCCGCCAGATGCGCCAGGATGTCCTGGTCTTCAACCACCGGATAACCGGGATCGCGCAGCCATGCGTAATCATCCCTGACCACAATCCCGTGATGGGTCGCGGCAGAGGGCTTTTTCCGGGCGGTCGGGGCGGCATTGGGCACCGCAGAGGTGGAATTGGTCATGCAGGCGCTCTATGTTGGTCGTGAAAGGACCGCAACCATGCTGATGCTCACTCACGAAGCCCGCCTCTCCGCTCTCCGCGAGGAATTGAAGAGGCAGGGGCTGGACGGCTTCGTCGTTCCGATTTCCGATGAGCATATGTCCGAATATATCGGCTCCTATGCACAGCGGCTTGCCTGGCTGACAGGATTCGGCGGATCTGTGGGCAGTGCAGCGGTGCTGGCGCACCCCGCCAAGGGGAAGGGCGCTGCGATGTTTGTCGACGGGCGCTATACGGTGCAGGTGCGCGATCAGGTGGACGGCAATCTGTATGATTATTGCCAGATTCCGAAAGACAGCGTGGGCGCATGGCTTGCCGCCAATGCACAATCCGGCGCGCGGATCGGCTATGATCCGTGGCTGCACACGCGCGGCTGGGCAGATACTATTTCGGCCGCGCTGGCCAAGATCGGTGCAGAGCTGGTCCCGGTTGCCGCCAATCCGGTCGATGCAGTGTGGGAAGACCGGCCTGCACCGTCGGACGCGGTGGTCATGATCCATGATGACAGCCATGCCGGACAATCCAGCGCGGAAAAGCGCGAGCTGGTGGCCGGTTGGCTGAAATCCGAAGGGCTGGACGGCGTGGTCATCGGTGCGCTCGATTCAATCGCCTGGCTGCTTAACATTCGCGGCGCGGATGTGGACCGCACCCCCGTGGCGCTGTCCTATGTGCTGGCCCATGCGGACGGCACGGCGGAATTGTTCATCGCACCCGAAAAGATCACTCCCGAGGTTGCCCGGCATCTGGGCAATGCGGTCACCATCCGCCCGCGCGGTGAATTCGAAGGCGCGCTCCAGCACCTTGAAGGTAAAAAGATCGCGGTCGATCCCGACAGCGGCGTCGCAGCCATTTTCCAGACGCTGGAAGACGCCGGGGCCAGCGTGATCGCCGCGCGCGATCCGGCTTTGCTGCCCAAGGCGGTGAAAAATCCGGTAGAGCAGCAAGGCCACCGCCATGCGCAGGCGCGCGACGGCGTGGCGGTGTCGAAATTCCTCCACTGGCTGTCCGAAACTGCCCCCGCAGGCGGAGTGACCGAGCTGTCCGCCGCCGCAAAGTTGCGCACCTTTCGCGATCAGACCGGGATGCTGAAGGAATTGTCCTTCGATACAATCTCCGCCGCCGGTCCCCATGCCGCGCTGCCGCATTACCGCGTGGACGAAGACAGCAATATTCCGATTGAGCCGGGCAGCGTCTATCTGGTCGATTCGGGCGGGCAATATCTGGATGGCACCACCGATATTACCCGCACCGTCTGGATCAAGGGGCCGGGCGATCTGGCGGAACCGACCGCCGAAGTTAAGGACCGCAATACCCGCGTCCTCAAGGGCCATATCGCGATCGCCTTGGCCCTTTTCCCGGAAAATACCGCAGGCAGCCAGCTCGATGCCTTCGCCCGCCAGTTCCTGTGGCAGGCCGGGGTCGATTACGCCCATGGCACGGGTCACGGGGTCGGCAGTTTTCTGGCGGTACACGAAGGCCCGCAGCGGATCGCCAAATCGGGTGGCGGGCAGGCGGGCACCGATGAACCGCTGCAGGCAGGCATGTTTCTGTCGAACGAGCCGGGGTATTACAAGGCGGGCGAGTTCGGCATCAGGATCGAGAACCTGGTGCTGGTCGAACCGCGGGAAATTGCGGGCGCAGAAGGGACATATTTCGGCTTCGAAACGCTCACCTTCGTGCCGATCGACCGCAGCATGGTGGATGCCAGCCTGCTGAGCCCGCAAGAGATCGCCTGGTGGAACGATTATCATGCGCAGGTCCGCGATATCCTGCTGCCGCAATTGACCGGGCCGGAAGATGCCGGCGTGCGCGCATGGGTGGAGGCGGGCTGCCAGCCGCTCTAATACCAGCAACTGTGATGCCCGTACTTGTCGGCCGGATTTTGTTCCGGTAATGTTCCAAGGTGAGGCGAGTCGTTTCCGGCACGCAATCGGAGGACAGACAGATGATTGGATATGTAACCGTCGGCAGTAATGATTTGCCGCGCTCGGCCAAATTTTACGATGCCATCGCTGCTGAAATGGGCGTGGGGCGGATGATGGAATTCGGCACATTCATCGCCTGGGGCAAGATGGGCGGCGCGCCCGGCATTGCCGCGACCAAACCGTTCGATGGACAGGCGGCGACGGTCGGCAACGGGGTGATGGTGGCCCTGGAAGCCGCCAGCAAGGAACAGGTCCACCGCCTGTATGATATCGCACTGGCCAATGGTGGCAGTGATGAAGGCGCGCCGGGCCCGCGCGGGGATGACGGTTTCTACGCCGCCTATTTCCGCGATCCCGATGGCAATAAATTGAACGCCTTTACGATGACCGGCGGGGACTGACCGGCGGATAGTTTTCGTTTCGATGAACAGCCGTTCTATCCTGCGACAATCTGAGACAATTTTGCCGCCTTGCGGGATATTGCTGCGACAAACGGCCCCTAGAAGAGTATCCATGAGCTGCGGCGGTGCCACCTAAGGTTCCCCTCCCCCTGATCGGGCACCCCGCAGCTCTTTTTTGATTTTTTCAGGAGCACATTATCATGCGTAAGTTTACTCTCCCTCTCGCCCTGTCGGCTGCTGCGGCTTTGGCTGTTGGTGCAGGCGGTCTTGCCTATGCACAGACCAAAACCAGCCCGGACGCCGACGGTAATGGCGTGATCACCAAGGCAGAAGCCACCACCCATGCCGGCCAGATGTTTACCCGGATGGATGTCAATCAGGACGGCATCATCAATGCCGCAGACCGCGAAGCGAAGCGTAGCGAAAAATTCGCGGCAATGGATACCGATAACAGCGGCGAATTGTCCGAGGCCGAAATGGCAGCTGCCCGCCAGGCCCGCATGGAAAAGCGCGGCGAGCGCCGGGAAATGCGCGGCCAGATGCAGGGTGAAATGCGGGGCCAGATGCGCGGCAAGCACGGCGGCCACGGTATGAAGGAAGGTGGACGGGGCGGAATGCGTCATATGATGCAAGCCGACACCAATGGTGACCAGTCGATCAGCCGAGGCGAATTCGATGCCGCCGCACAGGCCCGGTTTGCTAGGGCCGATGCCAATAATGATGGCAGCATCACCGAAGCAGAACGCAAGGCAGCACACGCTGCAATGCGCGCCGAACACAAGGCCAAGCGCGGTGCAATGCGCCAGAATGCCCAGCCCGCTGCAGACGCTTCCAATTGAGCATTGCTTGAACAAGCTGCACTGGACCGGGTAGGCGGGAACGCGACATGATCGAAGACACGCCCACCCGGCTATTACTGGTCGATGACGAGACCATCCTGCGCGAACCCCTGGCCGAGTATCTCACTCGTCAGGGGTTCGCCGTGCAGGAAGCCGAAAGCGCGGCGGCCGCCCGGGCCGTGCTGATCGAATTCACGCCCGATCTGGTCTTGCTCGACATCATGATGCCAGGCGAAGATGGCCTGTCGCTGTGCCGTCACCTGATCGAAACCCGCGATCTGCCTGTGATCCTGCTGACCGCAAAATCCGAACCGACCGACCGGATCATCGGCCTGGAAATCGGTGCCGACGATTATGTCATCAAACCCTTCGAACCGCGCGAACTGGTCGCCCGGATCCGGTCCGTCCTGCGCCGCGCCCAGCGCGCACCCGTGCCGACCGAGGAAACCGCACTCTATCGTTTCGACGGCTGGACGCTGGACCCGCTGAAACGCAAATTGATTGATTCCGATGGCGCAATGATCGCCATTTCCACCGCAGAATTCCGGCTGCTGCGCGCCTTCCTCGATCATCCGCGCCAGGTGCTCGACCGCGACCGGCTGCTGGACATGGTGCAGGGGCGCGAGGCGCATATGTTCGACCGCGCGGTCGATAATCAGGTCAGCCGCCTGCGCCGCAAGATCGAGGAGGATTCGCGCAACCCCGAAATCATCCAGACCGTGCGCGGCGGCGGGTACCGGCTGGCGGCAGACGTCCGCCGCAGCGCCGCCGAAACGCGCTGATCCTGGGCCCGGAAATTACCATGCCGAAACTTCGCCCGTGGCCCCGCAGCCTGCTTGGCCAGATGCTGCTCGCGCTGGCCACGGGGCTGCTGGTGGCGCAGTCGATTTCCGCCGTTCTGCTGTATCAGGCATCGGAAAGCCGCCGTGAACAGACATTGCTGAACGCAGCGGCATTTCGCCTGCTGGGCAATCCGCAGGCAGACCGCAATCCAAACGGCCGGAGGGGCGAAAATGCGGCGGAAAACACTATGCGCCGCAGCGATGGCGGCAGACGGGCAGAGCACCGCGGACGCAGGGCCGGTATGGCAGGCGAACTGATCCAGGGCCTGCCGCTGAATTTGCGCCTCGAGCAGACGGAAGTCTCGCCGCTGCTTGCGGGGGAGGTTCGCAAACCCGGTCGCGAGGCGGCCTTGCGGGAGATCCTCGAATCCCAGGGCATCGCGGCAGAAGATGTAATTGTAGTCACCAGGTCATTTGCGGCCGATCCCATAACCCACAACCGAGAGCGTCTGCGCCAGCGCGTCGCCCAAACATTGGGGCCGGATACCCAGCTGATGGTTGCGGCGGCAAAACTGCCGCAGCGGGATGGCTGGTCGGTGGCCCGGGTTGCCGAACCGCCGCGCCAGCGCGGGTCTGTGCGCATGATCGTGGGCCAGACCCTGCTGATCTTCCTGTTCCTGTTCACGCTGCAGTTCCTGCTGCTGCGGCGGATCACCAGGCCGCTCCAGATCCTGACCGGGCGGACCGAACGCTTCGCCCGGACGCAGGACCCCTCCGCGCCGCTGCGCGCAGAGGGGCCGCAGGATATCCGCCGCCTGATCACCGCACATAACGCCATGGAAGCCCGCATCGGCGCCTTGCTGGACGAAAAGGACGTGATGCTGGGCGCAATCGGGCATGATCTCAAGACCCCGCTGGCGGCACTGCGCGTTCGGATCGAAAGCGTCGAGGATGATCATGAACGCGGGAGGATGGCGGCAAGTATCGAGGATATTACCCGGTCGCTCGACGATATCCTCTCGCTCGCCCGCGTAGGCCGCGTGGGCGAGCGACCCGAACGCGCCGAACTGTCTTCGCTGACCGCATCGGTGGTCGAGGAATTCGAGGATATGGACCAGCCGGTCACGCTGACGGAATCCAGCCGCATGGTCCATCCGGTCCATGTCACCTGGCTGCGCCGTGCATTGCGCAATCTGATCAGCAATGCCGTGCGCTATGGAAAATCGGCAGAGGTTTCGCTGACACAGTCAGGAACAGACATAATCCTGCGGGTGGAAGACAATGGTCCCGGAATTCCGGCGGACCGGATCGAGGCAATGCTGGAGCCCTTCACCCGGGGCGAGGCATCCCGCAACCGGGACACCGGCGGCGCCGGCCTTGGCCTGACACTGGCGAGGGCAATTGCCGAACAGCACGGCGGAGAGCTGGTGCTGGCGAACCGGCCCGAAGGCGGGCTGAGGGCGGAGATTCGCCTGCCGCTCGGCTGAGCCGAAGCTAGCGCATTAACCCGCCGAGAATATTGCGCACGAATGCGGTTGCGCCGGTGCGCAGCGGGTCCGCGCTTGATTTCTTGCCCAGTACAGTGGCGACCGCGATTGCGGCCAGCGAGCCGCTTGCGGCCCGTACAGCGCTCTTGCCCGCCTTCTCCCACGCGGACGGAGTTTTGCGTTCCCGCTTGGCCACTTCATCGCGGCCCTTTTCTTCAACTTCTTCTGCCGTGGCAGCGGCGTCGGCCATTTTTTGCTCGATCACTTCGGCGGCGCTTTCCCGATCGACCCGTTCGTCATATTTGCCATCGACGGGAGAAATCGACTGCATGATCGCACGTTCCTTGGCCGTGATCGGCCCAAGGCGCGATCGCGGCGGCTTGATCAGGGTGCGCTGCACTATGCCAGGCGCGCCATCCTCCATCAGGGTCGATACCAGTGCCTCGCCGGTTTTCAGCTCGGTGATCGCCGTTTCTACATCGAGGTCGGGATTGATCCGGAAGGTTTCGGCAGCGGCGCGAATCGCTCTCTGGTCCTTTGGCGTAAAGGCGCGCAGCGCATGCTGCACCCGGTTGCCCAATTGCCCGGCCACTTCTTCGGGGATGTCGATCGGGTTCTGCGTCACGAAGAATACGCCGACACCCTTGGACCGGATCAGGCGAACCACCTGTTCGATCTTGTCCTCCAGTGCCTTGGGCGCATCGTCGAACAATAGATGTGCTTCGTCGAAAAAGAACACCAATCTGGGTTTTTCCGGATCGCCGACTTCGGGCAGGGTTTCGAACAATTCGGCCAGCAACCACAGCAGGAAAGTGGCGTAAAGTTTCGGACTGCGCATCAATTTGTCCGCCGCCAGCACGTTGATGTAGCCGCGCCCCTGTTCATCCAGCTTGATGAAATCGGCAATTTCCAGCGCCGGTTCGCCGAAGAACTGGCCCCCGCCCTGGCTTTCGAGGCTGAGCAATTGCCGCTGGATCGCGCCGATGCTGGCTTTGGTCACATTGCCGTATCTGGTGGTCAGCTCGCTGGCGTGCTGCGAGGTATAGACCAGCATCGTCTGCAGATCTTCCAGGTCGAGCAGCAGCATTCCTTCCTCGTCGGCGAAGCGGAACACGATGTTGAGGACACCCTCTTGCGTTTCGTTCAGATCGAGCAGGCGGGCGAGCAGCAGCGGGCCCATTTCCGAAATCGTGGTGCGGATCGGGTGGCCTTGATCGCCGTACAGGTCCCAGAACACCGCAGGGTTATCGGAATAGGTGTAATCGTCCATCCCGAGCTCCCGAGCCCGGCTTTCCAGTTTGTCGGCATGTTTGAAGGTGGAAGAACCGGGCATCGATATACCGGCCAGATCGCCCTTCACATCGGCGACGAACACCGGGACGCCATTGGCGGAAAAACTTTCCGCCAGCCCTTGCAGGGTAACTGTCTTGCCCGTGCCGGTCGCGCCGGCGATCAGCC
>JAGXGU010000050.1 GCA_024636575.1 Altererythrobacter sp. | reverse complement strand
GGGCCAGGCAGCCGTGGCCGGGTTCGGGGCCGCGGGCCGATTGCAGAGCTTTGCCGTGGTGCCATTGCTCGCCCTGTCATCCTCCATCGGGGCGATCGTCGGCCAGAATTGGGGCGCGAAGAAACCCGAACGTTCGCAGCGCGCGATGTTGTGGGCAGGGATTTTCGCCATCGGTTACGGGCTGGCATTGGCGGTAATGCTGTTCGCCGCCGGGGAATGGTTCGCGGATTTCTTCACTGAAGACCAGGCGATTATCGTCGCTTTCGCCAGCTATCTGTCGATCGCGGCGTGGGGCTATGCCGGATATGGCGTGCTGATCATCAGCAACGGGGCGCTGAACGGCGTCGGCCGCGCCGGAACCGCGCTGGTGCAATCCTTCGCCCGGGTATTCCTGGTGATGCTGCCCATTGCTTGGATATTGCGGCCAGGCTGGGGCGCGGAGGCAATTTTCGTGGCAGAACTGGCCGCCAATGTCATTGGCGGTGCGGTCGCCGGAATTGTCGTATGGCGGGTGCTCCGTGCCGGCAATCCGCAGCCCGCTGCTTCGCATGGCTGATCCCGGCCCTCCCGTCTTTTGACACTAACAGTTAATTAACCATCAGGCTCCATAGCTTCGGAAGCTATTTTCGGGGGCATGTATCAATGGACGATTTGCTGGCAGAATTCGTCGCGGAAACGCGCGAGATGCTTGAGGCAATCGAAGGCGAAATCGTCGCCTGGGAAGCCGATCCGGGCGACCGGGCGCGGCTGGATTCGATTTTCCGCTTCGTCCACACGGTGAAGGGCAATTGCGGCTTCTTCGATTTCCCCCAACTTGAAAGCCTGAGCCATGCTGCCGAAAGCGCGCTGGCCGAAGTGCGTGCGGGACGGCGCAGCGCAGATGTTCAACTGGTCAATGGCGTGCTTGCGATTATTGACCGGATCGGGCGGTTGACCGACCAGATCGAAAGCGGCGAGAACCTGACTACAACGGGCGATGATATGCTGATCGCCATGCTGGATAATACTGCAGAGGAAACCAGCGAGCCGCAGGAAATCCAGGCAGTCGAAGCCTTCTCCGCCAGATCCAACACCCCCTCCTCGACGCCGCGCAGCATCCGTTTGCCGGTAGAATTGCTCGACCGGGTGATGAGCGGCGTGTCGGACATGGTTCTGGCGCGCAACGATCTGGCGCGCCGACTGCGCGCATCAGGCTCCGAACCGGCAATAGACGGCCCGTTCGAACGGCTGTCCGGCATCCTGAACGATGTACGCGAAGCAACCACCAGGATGCGCATGCAACGCATCGAACATCTTTATAATCCGGTGCCGCGGTTGGTCCGCGACCTGTCTGCCGAACTGGGCAAGCAGGTCATGGTCGATCTGGAGGGCGAAGACGCGGAGATGGACCGCGAAATGATCGAAATGATCCGTGACCCGGTGACCCATATCATCCGCAACGCGATCGACCACGGGATTGAAACCCCCGCTGAACGCCGCGCCGCGGGCAAGCATGAAATCGGCTTGCTGAGCATGACCGCGCGCCAATCCGGAAATCGCATTGCAGTCATGATCAGCGATGACGGCAAAGGTCTAGACTGCGCCCGGCTGGGCAGCAAGGCGGTGGCCGCCGGACTTCTGACCGAGGCGCAACTGGCCGAAATGTCGCGCGAGGACCTTCACCAGCTGATTTTCGAGCCGGGCCTGTCCACCGCGGAGACTGTCAGCGAAGTGTCCGGTAGAGGCGTTGGCATGGACGTGGTTCGCGCAAATCTGGACAAGATTGGCGGAACTATCAGAGTGCGCAGTACGCCGGGCGAAGGGACCCTGTTCGTCCTGGAAATTCCGCTGACACTCAGCATTGTCGCAGGTCTGACGGTGTCGGTGGGCGATCAGCGTTTTGCGGTCCCGCGTTCCTTTGTCGAGGAAATCATTCATGGCGCGGCCAGTTCGCTGGAATATACCAGGCTGGGCGATGCCGATCTGGTGACGTTCCGGGGACGGCGGATACCCTGCCTGTCCCTCGCCCGGGTGCTCAACATGCGCGAAGTATCGGATTTGCGGCAGGAGACGCTGCTGCTGATCCGGCTCGGCACTGGCGACCTGTTCGCGCTGGCTGTCGACCGGGTGTTCGATCACGAGGATCTGGTCGTTAAGCCCCTGGCGCCTGCGGTAATGGCGACCGGGATTTACGCCGGCACCACACTTCTCGACGATGGCAGCCCGATCCTGATGCTGGATGTCTACACAATCGCTGCCCAGAACGGTCTGGTCAGCGAAGTTCGCGTTCGCCCGGCGGGCCGTGACGAACAGGTTCAGCATGCCGCTGCAAAAACCCGCCCGATCATGCTGTTTGTCGGTATGGACGGCCGCCGCCGGGCCATCGACATGAATTTGGTCCGCCGCATCGATGTCCTGTCACGCGATGCTGTGGATATCGAGGGCGAGCGCGCCCAGATCGTAATCGACGGCGCAATCCTGCCGCTGATCGGGCTGAATGATCAGCCCCTGCCGGAAGACAAGATCAAACTGCTGCGCCTGTCGGACGGGCATTGCGAACTGGCCTATGCCGTTTCCGAAGTTGCGGATGCCGCAGCTATAGACAGTGCAATTGTACCAAGCGATGCAGATCCGTCGATCGAGGGGGTCACCCTGGTCGGCGGCCAGCCAGTCCCGATTATCGACGGATTGTCCCTGTTTGCCCGGCATGGCCGGACGATCCGGACAGACACCGCCCTTACGTGCCGACTGCCGGCCGATGACGATTGGTCCAGGACGATGCTCCACCCCCTAGTCCAGGCCGCCGGTTACCGCATTACCACCTCGGCCGAGGATTCCGCTGACGTCATCATCGTGATGGAAGAACAGGCCGTTCCCGCAGACACTGCGGCAACCGTAATCCGGCTCCATTCCGATGCCGACCAACCTGGGAGCGCGGATTGCGGAATTTACCGATATGACCGCGACGCCTTGCTGGGCGCGCTCAAACATGCCCGGGCAGGAAAAAGCCAATGAATGAATTGCTGGTCATGGCCCGGATTGCCGGAAAACGCGCGGCATTCCGAGCGGTCGAAGTCCAATCGGTTATCGAAATCGAGGGAATATCCCCGATTCCGCGCGCCCCCGATTTCATTACCGGACTGACGGCCATGCGCAGCCGATCACTGACTGTGGTCGATTGCCGCAAATCGCTCGGCCTCTCGGTTGAAACAGCCCCGGGCGTCCGCGCCGCCGTGGTAGAGGTGGAAGGTCATCTTTATGCGCTGCAGGTGGACCAGGTGGAAGATGTGGCCGAGGCCCGATCGGATCCGGAACCGGTTTCCGGCGGATTCGGCGATGCATGGCAGCGCGTATCGCTGGGCATGGTTGAAACAGACGCTGGCCCGGCGGTGCTGATCGATGTGGGACGCATGATCGCGGGGCCGCCTGCCATCCACTCGGCAAGAAAACCGGGAAATGAGCCAATAGGGGTGTCTGCTTAAGCGGATGGTTACTTTAAGCCCGTAAGGCAGCAGATGAAAAGGATTGCACAATCATGAAGAGCTGCCTCGTAGTCGACGATTCGCGGGTGATCCGCAAGGTATCGCGCCACATTCTGGAGAGCCTCGGTTTCACCGTTTTCGAAGCGGAAAATGGTCAGATAGCGCTGGAACATTGCCTCGATGCGATGCCCGATGTGATCCTGCTTGACTGGAACATGCCGGTCATGTCCGGCATCGAATTCATCGTCCAGTTGCGCAAGCAGTCCGGCGGTAACGCGCCTAAAGTGGTCTTCTGCACCACAGAAAACGATATCGCCCATATCCGCGAAGCAATCAGCGCCGGGGCAGACGAATATGTCATGAAGCCATTCGATCACGAGACCCTGCAGATAAAATTGCAGTTGGTTGGCATGGCCTGAGGGCCAGCCAGTGATCCGCCCCCTTTTCTCCTTGGCCCCCCGGGCGGGGAAGGGATCTGTATCTTCACGCCAGGTTCGCGAGGAACCTGTAAGGGTGATGATAGTCGATGATTCGCTGATCGTACGCACAGTCCTGTCCCGCATTATCGGAGAGGCTGACGGGTTTGAAATTGCAGCGAAAGCCAGCAGCGCGGAACTGGCGATCGCAGACCTCGCGGACAAGACTGTCGATGTGATCCTGCTCGATCTCGAAATGCCCGGCAGGGGCGGGCTTGATGCGCTGCCCACGATCCTGACTGCGGCCAGGGGCGCCCAGATCTTGGTCGTATCCTCCCTGACAGAAGAGGGCGCGGAACATACTATCGCTGCGCTGCGCATGGGCGCTGCAGACACCATGCTCAAACCGCGATCAGGCGGCTTCGACCAGGCCTATCGCACCGCTTTGCTGGAAAAGATCCGCGCGCTTGCACCAGCCGGTCCCGTATCCGACCGCACGGCCCGGCCGGAAGATTCGCGCGCCGATTTGGCGGCAGGGGATGCAGGCTGCCCAACCTTGCGCAAATCGTCGAACAAAACACCCGGGATCATCGCCATCGGCGCTTCCACCGGGGGTATCCATGCGCTGTGTATCCTGCTGCGCAATCTGCCGACACAACTGGATTTGCCGATCCTGGTAACGCAGCATTTGCCGGAAAGCTTCATCCCGGTCTTCGCGCGGCAGCTGGAAACAGCCGGCGCACGCAAGGCAGTAGTGGCCGGTGTGCGCACCCCGATCGAACCGGGCTGCATCCACATCGCCCCGGGTAACGGCCATATGATGATCCGCGAAATAGGCGGACGGCTGGTAACGGAAATCGGCCATTTCCCGGTTGCCAGCGGTTGCAAACCATCGGTCGACCCAATGTTCGAGACCCTGGCAGAGGCCACCGGCGGACATGCCCTGGGCATTGTGCTGTCAGGTATGGGGCGCGACGGGGTTTATGGCGCAGCAAAGCTGGTACAGGCAGGCGGCGCGATCATTGCTCAAGATGAAGCCAGCAGCGCGGTCTGGGGCATGCCGCGCGCTGTTGCCGAAGCGGGGCTGACCAGTGCGATTTTGCCACCAGCCCAGATTGCCAGCCGCATAGCCGCGAATTGCGGAGCTGCAGCGTGGAAGTGAGCGAAATTTCCCACCGGATCATTGCAGATCTGTTGGCCGACCGATCAGGACAGCAATTGACCGAAAGCCGCCGCTGGCGGATCATGTCTGCCCTCAGCGGAATTTTCCGCGAGCGCGGCATCAGCAACACCGATCAACTGGTTTGCCTGCTGGCAGAACCGCAGGGCGATGAACTCGCCCGGGATGTGGTCGAGGCCCTGCTGAACAACGAAACATACTTCTTTCGCGACCGGGTGATGTTCGAATTGCTGGACAAGCAAGCCCTGCCCGCTCTCGCAAAAAAGCGCCAGGACACCAAACGCCTGTCGATCTGGTCGGCGGGCTGCTCAACCGGGCAGGAAGCCCTTTCATTGGCGATGATGTTTACCGAACAGCCCCAGCGTTGGGCCGGTTGGACTATCGAAATCCTTGGTACCGATGTCTCGGCAGCGGCGATAAAAACGGCCAAACGTGGGTGCTACAACCAGTTTGAAATCCAGCGCGGCCTTGGTATCAGCCAGATGATCGCCCATTTCGATGAAACATCCGGCGGTTGGCAGGCGAGCCGGAAATTGCAACGCATGATCCGCTACCGAATCGGAAATTTGCTTGATCCACTGGATGAGATCCAGCGCCACGATCTGGTGCTGTGCCGCAATGTCATGCTGTATTTCGACGAAGTGACCCGCGAACGCGCATTCAAACGGGTGTCCCAGAACATGGCGCAGGATGGGCTGCTTATGCTGGGGGCAGGCGAAACTACCGTAGGCCGGACCGGCGTATTCATGCCGGCGCACGGCATGCAGGGATTGTACACCAAGGCCGCTCCGGAATCGATATCGAGCCGGTGGCAGAAAGGCGGCGCAAAAATGTCCGCCGATCCCATTCCAGCCGCAGCCGCAGCCGGCGCACGGCAATCATCACGGTAAATTCCCGCTTAACTGTTCTTTAGTCAGATCGGTCTAAGCTGTCATGAAGAGGTCGGGATATCACCGGCCCGCGGGGGCAGTATGACAAGATTTCTAAACGGCTTAGGATTAAACCCAAGATTGCTGGTGTTCGTGCCGATGCTGGTCCTGACCCTGATCTTCGTCACGACCAGCATGCTGCTCATCCTCAGCGACGACGTGCCGCGGGCTTCGGCCTCCGCACTCGTCATCGGCGGCATTGCCACCTATTCGCTGGCCGCTGCATTCCTTGCCCATGTCGGGATCAGGACGGTGGACGAACTCCAGCGACTGGGACTGACCGACATCCTGAGCGATCTGCCCAACCGGCGGGCGCTGCACCACCATGCGCAGACCAAGGCCAAACCGGACGATGAACTGGCGGTTGCCCTGATCGACCTCGACGGGTTCAAGATCGTCAACGATCTTTATGGTCACCAGGTCGGCGATCAGGTGATCAAGGAAATCGCAAACATGTTGCGCAAGGCCTGCGGCGAGGATGCCGTGGCTTACCGGCTTGGCGGGGATGAATTTGCAATTGGCATGACTGGTCCGCTCGCTGGTACAATTCTCGAGGGGATTTGCCGCAACCTGCTTGAACGGTTATCCCAGCCCATCCCGGTCGACGATCGCCGCATCGGCATCGGGGCCAGCATCGGTCTGGCGCGCTCCAGCCCGGAGGATCGCCCGAGTTCGTCCGAATTGCTGCGCCGCGCGGATGTGGCGATGTATGTCTCCAAACGCGGCGGAAAAATGCGCTGCACCTGGTTCCGTCCGGCTTTTGACCGCAATCTGCAGGTCATTCGCGACATGGAAGATGAATTGCGCGATGGTTTGCTCAACAATGAATTCCAAGTCCATTACCAACCACTGGTAGATGCCACTTCACGCCAGGTCGTCGCGGTGGAATCGCTGCTTCGATGGGAACGCCCTGATGGCAAGCTCGTCAGCCCAAGTGTCTTTATACCGATCGCCGAGGAATCTGGTCTGATAAATGCGATTGGTCTGTGGGTGCTGCGCCAGAGCTGCCAGGATGCCTTGGGCTGGAACGGGATCAGGCTCGCCGTCAATATCTCGGCTGCGCAATTGCGCAATCCGGAATTTCCGGTCCAGCTGGGCCATATTATCGAGGAAACAGGCTTTCCTGCCGAGAGGCTGGATCTGGAAATTACCGAAACCTGTCTGGTGCTCAATCCGGCAGTGGCTGAACGCAGCCTCGATATCATTCGCGGCTTCGGGGTGAACGTGGTCCTAGATGATTTCGGCACCGGTTATGCCTCGATAGGCTTCCTGCGCCAATTCCGGTTTGAAAAGCTGAAGCTTGACCGGTCCTTGATCACCAATTCCGCAGTCGATGAAAGCTTGCGGGCAATGATGGTATCCAGCATTTCCATGGCCCGCGCGCTGAATATGGATGTCACCGCTGAGGGTGTTGAAACGCAGGCGCAAGCCGATTTGGTTCGGGCGGCCGGTTGCGACCAGATTCAAGGCTGGCTGTATTTCAAAGCCATGCCTGCACAAGACATTGAACAGCATCTGTTGACGCCAGCCATCGGCACCGACTTCGGACCAACCGGCGAACAGGCCGCACCAAAAAGCGAACAGGAGAACCAGGCAGCATGAACGCCATGACCGAAATTACGCCAGAAGTCGGGAATGACGAGCGTGGCGACAGTACAGCGCAATTGCCCCACAGCTCTGCGACAAGCTATGTCGCTGGTCCACCCTCCAGGAACAAGGTGGCCCATTGGTTTGCCCAGCAGTCGATCGCCGGGAAATTGCGGGCAATCTTTGGCGGCAATCTAGCCTTTGCACTATTGATCGCTGCTGCGGTCTTGCTGGGATATACGCTGCTGTGGAACAAATCTCAGACCATAGGTGAGCAGTATGAGCTGACGCTGGGTGCGGCCGAAAACATGGGCGAAATTGCGGAAATTCGCCGCCTTTCCGACCAATATCTCGTTTCGAAAGAACAATCCGACGCGGTCGCCGCGATTGCCGCTGTAACTGAAGAAAAAAGCCGTGTTGCAGCCATGCAGGAACTCATCGACCCGCGTCAAACAGATGTGGCCCGGGAACTTGAACAGATGGATGAGGGTCTCACCGAGATGGGGACGGCCATCGAACAGTCCGATGCAACGGCCGTAGCTAGCGCCGGATCGGCCTTGGCCGAAGCCTCTGAAACACTATCGGGTCATTTGGTGGCCCAAGTTAAACTGCTGAACGAGGAACACAGCCGTCTGCTGATCCTGCAAATCATCGGCTTCATGATTTTGGTAGTCCTGGCGGTTGCTTCATCGCTGCTTGTGATGCGTATTTTCCAGCGTGACATTGGCGACGTGATTGCCGATATTACCGAGCAGATGTCCGCCCTGGCCAAGGGTAGGAAAGATCTGACGATTCCAGGGCGAGATCGTGGAGATGAAATCGGCGAGATGGCGCGAACCCTGGAAAAGTTCCGCCTGTTGGCTTTCGAACTGGAAGATCTGCAGGCCGATGCCGCCGAACGCGCAAAACTGGCCTTGGCAAAGTCAGAACAAGAATCCGAAGAACGCGAAGTTCGCCGCCAGCAACGGACACAAATGCTGTCCAAGATGGCGAGCAAATTCGAACTGACCATCGGCGACATCGTGAGCAGCGTCGCAGCTGCATCTACCCAGCTCAAGACCACCGCCGGGGCGATGGAGAAAACCGCGGAAACCGCTTCCGACCAGGCCAGCCGCGCGGCGCATTCAATGCAGGAGGCATCCTCCGGCGTCACCGCAGCAGCAGCAGCCAGCGACGAATTTGCAATGTCGATCGGTGAAATAAGCCGTCAGGCAGCAACATCGGCAGAATTGGCCCGCAAGGCATCTGAATCCGCCGGTGTAGCCGATGGCAAGATGTCGACCCTGGCAGATTCCGCATCGCAGGTAGGGCAGGTGGTCGAATTGATCCAGTCCATTGCCAAGCGGACCAATCTTCTCGCGCTCAATGCTTCGATAGAAGCCGCGCGAGGCGGCGAAGCAGGTCGCGGATTTGCGGTGGTGGCATCCGAAGTCAAGGAACTGGCGGCCCAAACCAGCCGCGCGACCGAGGAAGTTGCCGGGCAAATCCGCGCCATGCAGAATTCAACCAATGAATCCGTCCACGCGCTGCGTTCGATCAGCACACAGGTGGAACAGCTTGAAACCACCGCAATCTCGATTGCATCTGCCGTGGACCAGCAATCGGTTGCCGGGCATGATCTGGCACGCAGTATCGACCTGGCAGCGCGCAGCAGCGACGAGGTATCCTCTGGTATCGGCAATGTGAAAGAAAGCTCGCTGGCGACGGGGGCTGCTGCGTCGCAGGTCCTGAATTCCGCGACCGACCTGGAAGGCCAGGCCGCCACATTGCGCAATCAGGTGGATATGTTCCTGCAGCGCATTCGCAACGATCAGGATTAATTGGCCGGGAAATATACGGGTTCATCACCGGGCGTCCACGGCTTCAGCTTGTCCATCACGCTCTTGAACAAGGGCGATTCCAGCTGGGTTTCCAGCCAGTGCTGAAGGCGGGGCATCGGCTGGCCCGCGAACCATTCCCGGTCGGTTGCCGCGAACTGGCGAATGAACGGCATGATTGCCAGATCGGTCAGCCCGCGCCGGTCGCCCGACAAATATGGCTGCGCCGCCAAACAGCCTTCCAGCACCTGCAAATGGTCCATCGCCGCAGCGCGATGTTCCGCAGCATCGCAATTCTGGTAACGACCCGGATATTTATACCGGTCGAGATGGTATTTGAACGGACCATCGTTGGCGGCGATCAAGGCGCTGTTATCCCGTTCCAGCCAGCCTTCAGGATCACTGCGCGCAAGGGCCCAGCGCATCACATCGATGCTTTCGTCGATCACTTCTCCGCTGGGTAACACCAGCACGGGGACGGTGGCCTTGTCAGACGCCTCGATCAGGGCTTCCGGCTTGGCCGACAGTTTTACTTCACGCACTTCGCAGCGCGTGCCGCTGACCAGCAACGCCAGCCGTGCCCGCATCGCATAGGGACATCGCCGGAAGCTGTAGAGAACCGGCATCGCAGTCATTTGGGGGCTTTATTCGGCTTCAGCCGTGCCCCGACATGGGCGATCCCCGCCTCTGCAGCTTTCATTTCCTGACGTTGGCGTTCGCGGTATCCGGCACGCTGCGCTTCGGTCCGCTCGCCATAGCAGGCGGGGCAGCTGACGCCTTCCTCGAACAGGTCGGATGCGGCATCTTTTTCGGTCAGAGGTCGGCGGCAGGCGTGGCATAGCCGGTACGATCCGGGGGCAAGCCCCTGCCCCACTGTCACCCGCTGGTCGAAGACGAAGCATTCGCCTTCCCACAATGATTCTTCGGCAGGCACGGTTTCGAGATATTTCAGGATGCCGCCCTTGAGGTGATAGACAGCCTCCACACCTTCGGATTTCAGGAATGCGGTCGATTTCTCGCAGCGAATGCCGCCGGTGCAAAACATTGCGACCTTGGGCGGCCTGGACCCATCCTCCAACCGGCCCTGCCCCAGCAACCCTTCGCGCTGCGCCCGGAACCATGTCGGAAAATCGCGGAAGGTTTTCAAATCGGGATCGATCGCTCCCTTGAAGGTGCCGACAGCGGTTTCGTAATCATTGCGAGTATCGATCACAATGGTATCGGGATCGCTGATCAGCGCATTCCATTCGCCCGGCGCAACATATTGTCCCACATCTACCAGCGGGTCGATATCGGGCTGGCCCATGGTCACGATTTCGGGCTTGATCCGCACCTTCATCCGGTGGAACGGCATCGTGGCCGCGCGGGAAAATTTCGCCTCCAGATCATCGAAACCGGGGATCGAGCGGAGGCTGGCCAGGACCTGTTCAATCGCTTCATCGGTTCCCGCGATGGTGCCGTTCACCCCCTCGCGCGCGATCAGGATGGTGCCCTTGATACCCTGATCGTCGCACAAATCGGCCAAGGCATTGCGGTGTGTGCCGGCATCCGTCACCGGCGCGAATTTATACAGCGCGGCGACACATATTGGCGTTTCAGCGCTGTCGTTCATCGCATTTGATCCAAAGCATGTTTCATCGCTGGGCTATTTAATGCCGATCGGGCAGCAGTCCAGTGTTGTGTCGCGTGGCGGCACGGCTTAACCGGCCCGGAAATACAGAACAGTTACTACATTTTCCGTCACGCATATTGCAGGTCCGCTTGTGATAGGCAGGCCGTGCCAGACATGGTATCTCCCGCGCGATTTCGCCCCAGAACAACAGGATCAACCCACCCCAAATGATTTGCCCCGCATGATCCAGCCCGACTTCGATCTCATTGTGGTTGGCGGCGGGGTCAACGGGACCGGGATCGCCCGCGATGCCGCCGGGCGCGGTGTGCGCACCCTGCTGCTGGAACGCGGCGATCTGGCACGGGGTACGTCCTCGGCGTCGACCAAGCTGATCCATGGCGGGCTGCGCTATCTGGAACATTACGAATTCGGCCTGGTGCGCGAAGCGTTGAAGGAACGCGAAACGCTCTGGCGAATTGCCCCGCACATAATCTGGCCGATGCGCTTCGTGCTCCCATACCGTGCCGGTCTGCGCCCCCGCTGGTTGTTGCGGCTGGGCCTGTTCCTGTATGACCATATTGGCGGCCGCAAGAAATTGCCTGCGACGAAATCGATCGATCTGCGCAAACATCCCGCCGGAAAGCCGCTTAAACCGTTCCTGACAAAGGCGTTCGAATATTCCGATGGCTGGGTGGACGATGCCCGGCTGGTGGTGTTGAATGCGATGGATGCGGCGGACCGGGGGGCGCAAATCCGCACCCGGATGGAAGTCACCCGCCTGGCACACGATACGCAAAGCTGGACCGTATCGGCAACAGATCACAGCGGCGCCGAACATCACTTCACAGCCAGATGCGTGGTTAATGCCGCCGGGCCATCGGTCCTCCACCTGCTGGAGCGCGCCGATACCACCACCCGGCGCAAGATGCGGCTGGTACGCGGTTCGCATATCATCGTCCGCCGGCTGTTCGACCATGATTACGCCTATTTCTTCCAGCTTCCGGACGGGCGGATTTTCTTCGCTATCCCCTACGAGCGCGAATTCACCCTGATCGGGACCACGGACCAGGATCATCAATCCAGCGAGTTCGAGGCACAGGCCAGCGCAGCGGAAATTGCCTATATGTGCGAGGGCGCAAACCAATATTTCAAGACCGCGATCACGCCCGAAGATGTCGTGTGGACCTATTCCGGTGTGCGCCCGCTGCTGGATGAAGGATCGGGCCGCCCCGAAGCTGCGACCCGCGGTTATGTGCTGGAAATGGATCATTCAGGCAGCGGCCACCCCTTGCTGTCGATTTTCGGTGGGAAGATCACCAGCTACCGCCATGTGGCACAAGAAGCGGTGGACAAGCTGCAACCTTACCTGCCGCTTGACCTAGGGAATCACTGGACGGGGCAGGCAGCACTGCCCGGGGGCGATTTTCCGATGGAAGGGGCGGCGGCGCTGGCAGCGATCTACCAGGCGGATTACCCATTCCTGGCCCCGAAGGACGTAGACCGGATCGTGAAGGCTTACGGGACCAGGTGCAGATTCTGGTTGGACGATGCGCACAGTCGGTCCGACCTCGGTGAAGATTTCGGGTGCGGATTGTCTGCGGCCGAGGTGGATTATCTGGTCGCCCACGAATGGGCTGTCACAGCCGAAGATATCTTGTGGCGGCGAAGCAAGCTGGGTCTGCTATTCAACGACAAGCAAGTGACGGCACTGTCCGAATACCTCAGCCAGAAAGTAACGACCATATGATCCGGATCGTAGCATTGGGCGGAACGCCGCGCATTGGCTCCTCTACCGAGAAGATCCTTGCCGTGGCCAGTGCCGCTGCAGAGGCTGCCGGCGCAAGCGTGCTGCATTTCGACGGCGAATATATGAGCTCGCTGCCATTTTACGGCGGGCCGGGCCACAGCAAGGAAGCCGGTGAGGACATGGTCGCCGCCGTGCGGGCCGCAGATGGCATCCTGATCGCGTCACCCGGCTATCACGGCAGCATTTCCGGGCTGGTCAAGAATGCGCTGGATTATATCGAGGATCTATCGACGGACGAACGCCCGTATCTGCATGGTCGCCCGGTCGGCTTGATCGCAACGTCATTCGGCCATCAGGCGGCAATGAGTACGCTCCTGACACTTCGCACCATCACCCACGCCCTGCGCGGTTGGCCAACCCCGGTTGGTGCAGCAATCCGCACTACCACCGCAACATTCGACGAAGCCGGCAATCTGCGAGACGTAAAAGCCAGGGCGCAACTGGAACTGATCGGCAATCAGGTGGTCAGCGCAGCAGGCAAATTCGGCTAGTCCGGTTTCACAATCCCGGCCAGATGCGGATTACCACGGGCCGGGTCCAAACCTGCTATTCGGCGATGACCGATGCAGCCGGGCGTGACAGCTGTCTGGAATAGAACCAGCCGATCCCGATCAGGCTGAAGCCCAGCGCCATCACGGACGCAATCCGGGTCAGCCCTTCCAGCGCGGCCGTGTCGAACCAGAACACTTTCAGCACCGCGCCCAGCATGAGCACGAGCGAGCCGATCCGCCATGACCGCGTATCGGATCGCGATCCCCATAGCAGGAAGCCGATTGCCAGCACGATCCCGAGCAGGGACCTTAGCAAGTCCTCCGTCTGGGTGACCGGGATCGAGGTGAGCCAGCCACCAGCGAAGACATTCCGCAGCTCAGACAGCGCGAGCAGCGATATCAACGCCATGATGATGGCATCGAACACCGGCAGAATGATCGGACGGGCGGCACCCCACATCCGGCGCAGCAACAATAGCGCGGCCGCACCGATTGCATAGGCGGGCAGCAGGAAATTGAGGATCGGCCAAGGCCCGGCCCATTGCGGTGCCCACAGCGGATTGTGCATTATGATGGTGAAATAGGCAAAATGCGCGAAGGCCGCCGCTGTGGTGACCCGGCCCGCCATGTTCAGCGCGGCAGAATTTCTCTCCGTTCCCAGTTGGTACAAGCCATAGCCGATTGCCAGCAATGCCGCTTCCCAAGCGGTCCGCTCAATCAATCCGGCGCTATGGAATTGTTCCATGGTATCGAGCGCAAATAGCTGTTTGAACACTATATGCGCGGCAACAAATCCCAGCGCAGCAACACCGCCAAACATCAATTTCCGGGCTGAGAAAAATGCATTCGGTGCAAACCGCAACAGCCCGGCCCCCGCCGCCAGCACCGGCAATATCCGCATCATTACGGTTATGACTGCTGGTAAGTCCGATACCATGATCGGTATCCCGAACAAGGAATTCAAACCCGCCCCCAGCCAGACAGCAAGCGGCCACAGTGCCCACAATGCGGCAATCGCCCACAGGGTAATCGGGGCGGCCACCCTGTTGGCCATGCGCCCGGCCAGCAGGATTGCAGCAGCGGCGGCGGCCCAGGCGAGATAGTCTGCCGGAATGATCTGGGCCAGCGCCACATAAGCGAGCAGCGCGGCGGAGCCTTCCGCAATTTGGACCAGCGTCTTGCGCGGCTCGCCAACTGCAAGCAATGCAAATGGCACGGCAGCGGCAATCCAGCGCAGCATATCCCGCAGCGCGTTTTCGGTTTCGGCTTCGCCCATCGCGCGTTCCAACTGGGCGGAACTGTCTACCGTGATCAGGCACGCGACCAGGGTGGTCCACGCAAGACCCCAGCCGATATTGGCCAGCGCGCGGTCAGACCTGTGCCGGCCAAGCGCCGAAATTCCGCAAGCCACAACGCCGCCGACCACCGGCGCTGCCCACATTGGCGTCGCCAGAATGCCTGCGGCGAACAATGCTATGGTTGCTGAACTGAGCGCAATAGCGGCATGGCGCAAAAGCGGCACCCCTGCCTCGGGCAATAGCCGCCAGGCCGCAAGTGCAGGAAATGCGGAAAGGGCAAAGGCCGTGCCGGCCAATCCGGCCTGCATCCTGTCGAAATCACCCGAAAAATGCCAAATCGCCGCCACTATCAGGCCAAGCGGGAACAAGCTCAGCTGCCAGACATCCACGGCGACCTGCCGCCCGCGCCACACATGCAGCACGGGCATCCCCGCGAAAATCACCGCGAAGACAGTGCCGGTCACGGCAAAGTCCCTCCCCGCAGGATCGGGCCAGATGGCCAGCATCCACAGCGCCGTCGCCGCGGCAACCGCACTGCCTTCGCGCATTCGGGGATATTTCCTGCCCAGCAGCGCGATCCCCGCCGCCAGCAGCGCATAAAGGCTCCACGCCAGGAAGGTGTAATTCGCCTGATCGACCAGTGCAGCCATTTGCAGCGTCGCCAGCCCGGCCACTGCCACACGGCCAAACCCCAGCAGGCTGTCATGCGCCAGCAGCAGAGGCATCGCCGCGCCGATCAGCAGCAGGAAACCGCCAACCGCCAGCGTATCCGTGGCATTGTCGAAACCAGTGGTCAGCAGCAGTATTCCCCAGCCCAGCGCGCCGCCCAGCGATGCAAGGCCCAGCCACGCGCGGTCCTGCCGCTTGCCGGTCAATGCCAGCCCGGCGGTGACCAGTGCGAGGTATAGCGCCAGCATTGGCACATTCGCATCTTCGCTGCCGACCAGCGTCGGCGCGGCGAATCCGCCGACCAGCCCAAGCACCGCGCATGGCAAGCCGAACCGGAACGACAGCGCAATTGCGGCGCCGGTCACCGAAGCCAATCCGGCGAAGGACAAGGTCGATTCGAGCAATCCATAGACCGAACCAGCAAGGTAGAAACTGGCGTAGAGCGTCGCCAATCCGGCCCCGGCCAGCGCCTGGCGCACGCGTTCATCCCTGATCAAGCCTTCGAACCTAAATGCCGCCTCCGCCGCCGCGAGGAGCACCAGCCCGAATGCAAAGCCGAGGATCACGCGGACGGGCGGCGTGATCAGCCCGGCCTCGATCGAATATCGCACGAGGAAGAACCCGGCAACTGCCAGTGCAATACCGCCCGCCCAGATTGGCAGGCGCCGCCCGAACAGATCTTCGAAATCAAGCGATATGCTGGGCAAGGCGATGCGATGGCGCGGCTCGATGGATTCAGGTTCTGGTTCGAACTGCTGTTCGGCCCTGCGCGTTGGCGCGGCCTGCATCGCAACTGCATCCGGAACTGCCCGCTGAGCGGCCACTGATTCCGGAATTTCGGAAGGCCTGCTTGCCGGTATCGGATCGACTGGACCAGCAGGCACGGCTTCGACCAATTGTTTCAGCCAATCGATCTGGCGCTGCAGATCAGTCGTGCGGTTCCACAGATAGATGATCGCGCCGCCAAGGACGGCAATAATCAGTGCTTCCACGGCTTGTTCCCCCTACCCCGATGCGCTCTACGAATCCGGCGCCCTGTCCATCAGATCCATGAAATCGCGCGCCGCGTTCCGGTCTTTTTCTTCTTTGAAGGCAACATCCAGATCAGGTGCATCGCCGAGAATATACATCACCGTCCACAGCGCGAAGCGGTAACCGCGATCTTTCTCCAGCCCGAAATCCACCCGCATCCGCTCCAACCCGGCGGCGACCGCATCGGGCGGCACCTGGCCCATGTCCGTAGTGCCGAAATAGCGCTGCAATTGATCGTCGAATGTCATTGCTGCAGGTTTGGGCCTTTCGCCCGATCCTCGCAAGACCTGCTGCACTTCTGTGCTCTAAATTTGCGCATGGCCAAAATGGTTTGTCCGCGATACCGCCTTGAACAGGAGGGATCACCGATCCGCACGCGACAAAGCATCTGCGCCAAAAAGGTACGATACCGTACTGAAGAAGAGGCGCTCTTGGCGGCAAGTCAGGCCGACTTTCCGCTGCGTCCCTATCGCTGTGATCGCTGCTTCGCGTTTCACCTCACGGGGAAGACAAAGGGCAAACGCGTTCCGCAATTCGCGCTCGACCGGATCAGGGCGAACCCTGGCGGTGAAAAATCCCCGGACTGACCGGAGTCACCATTTCCCGAACCTGATCCCCGCCCACAGGGTCAGCGGTACGCCAAGATCGATCGAACCGCCCTGATTGCGGGTAATGATCGTGCTATCGGTCAGGTTCTCGCCGCGCAGAATGAAGGAAAATCGATTACCCAGCGGCACTTGCACGAAAGCATCCAGGGTGGTTGCGGCAGGCAGGATGTCGGTTTCCAGATCATCTTCGAACTGGCTCCCCACATGGCGCAGCGTGGTTGCCAGGCGCCAACCGCGCGCAGGTACATAGGCAAACGTGGCACTGGCAGCCAGTTTTGGGGTTTGCGCCGGACGCATTCCATCCAGTGCTGCGGAAAATCCGCTACCTTCCACTTCCGCATCGGTCCATGCGAGCGAACCATTCACGGAGAAATCCCCGAATTGCGCCTGCGCGCCCAGTTCCAACCCGCGCGCACGAACCGCATCGACATTGCGGCGCTGGCGCAGATTGGCGGCGATGGTGACATTGGCCACGGCATCTTTCACCTTGTTGTCAAACGCCGTCAGAGAGAAGCTGATGCCCTGCGTCGGCGCAAAATCCAGCCCTGCCTCGAACCCGCGGAGCGCCTCGTTCTCCAGCGCTTCGTTGGCCAGCGTCACCACCGGAAAAACCACGAATGGGCGGTAGAGTTCGTTCAGGGTTGGCAGGCGCAGGCCGCTATAGGCCGCAGCGCGCAGATCCAACCCGCTTCCGACGCGGAGCAACGCCCCGCCCCTGAACGATATATCCCAGCCGCTGCGGTCCGCGAACTGACTATCGATCACAGCGTTGCCGGTACTGTCACGTTCAAGAAAATAGCCATTGTTGATGGTCCAGCGATCCGCCCGTGCTCCGGCTGTCAGCACCAGCGCGCCATGCGTCCAGTCATCCTCCACGAACAGTCCGAGATCACTATTGTCACCGCCCGCGCGGCGGCGCGCGGTCAGATTGCCGGTGAATGCGCTAAAGGCTTCTTCCTGCAGCCCGCCCGATGATTTGCGGTAATCCATGCCCAGCCGCAGGACGTGGGCATCGCCGATCGGCGGGCGCACTTCAAACTTGCCGCCAAGACCCGTCGATGGCGTCCGCCGCTGGTCAAGCACCGGCACGAAGCGCGTCGAACTGATCACGATGTTGGAGAAATTGCGCGCCTGGACATAGGCCAGTGCATCCACTTGCCATGTCCCGCGGCCCACCAGCCGAATACTGGCGTCCTGGCCGCTGCTGGTACTATCTGCGCCTTCGAAACGCAGGGTGCGCTGATCGCCGAAAATCAGCGCACTTGCCTGCAATTCAACGTCGCCGGTCAAGGGCGCAACGCCGCGGACGCCCAATGACCAGCTGTCATAGGCAGAGCGCACGCTGGCGGGGACCCGCTGATCGGCGGGGGTCGTGTAAAAGCCGGGGCCCCGATCCCACCGGCCCGAAATTACCGCAAAACCGCTGCCCAGTTCTGGCGCAAGCGCCGCGCTGGCCTCGCTCGCGCCGCGGTGGCCCACAATCAAGGAGCCGCTTGCAAACCCGAGTGTCGCGGCGTCTGCACTTTCCAGCTCGATCGTGCCCGCAACCGCCCCGGCACCGAATGCGCCCGAGCCGCCGCCACGCGTCACGCGGACGGATGACAGCCGTTCCGGGGCGATCGCCGACAGGGGGATATAGCCGAAAAACGGATCGGCCATCGGGACACCGTCCAGCAAGACCAGTGCCCGGCTGGTGGCGTTGCCGCCCAGCGCGCGCAGCGTGACGCCCTGCGCCGATGGATTGGAGGATCGGCTGTCCGACCGCCGGAATTGCTGAAATCCGGCAACGTCCGACAGGACATCCTCGATCCGGCCGGATGTCGCAGTAACGATCCGGTCCCGGTCGATTGTCTGCACATCATAGGCAGGCGTAGCCGGGGTTTCATCGAGCCCCTGCCCGGTCACGACGATAATCGGCCTGTCCACCGATTCTTCGGATTGTTGCGCATGGCCAGCGGCGGGCATCAACACAGTCGCTGGAAGAAGGAGAAGTTTCAAACTTCGGTAGGTCAATATATGTCAGTCCATCGCGGCCAGACGGCCAGCGTGATCATGCCGGTCACCCAACTGGTGATCGATCATCACCAGCCGCTTGGCATAATGCGATCCGGCATATTCCCACGTCATGCCGATCCCGCCGTGAAGCTGGATTGCCTCTTCGGAAATTTTTGTACCGGCGCGGCCGATCAGGTTCTTGGCCATGGCAACGTGCCGCGCCTGATCATCGGACCCGAAACTTGCGACGGCGCGGATCGTGATCGATTTGCTCTGTTCCAGTTCCATCACCATGTCGACGAGCCGGTGCTGCAAGGCCTGGAAAGTGGCCAGTGGCCGGCCGAATTGCTGCCGCTGCTTGAGATAATCGGTCGTCATGGCGATTAACCGGTCCATCGCGCCGTTTGCTTCCGCGCACAGTGCGATCCGCGCGAGATCGAGGGTTTCCTCGATCATTGCGGAGGCATCTTCGCAGATGCATGCCGCGGGCAAGCCATCCATCACCAGATCGCCGATACCGCCGCCATCGATCATTGGTGCGGCCTGCATGTCAGGCGATTGCGCCAGGAACAGGCCGATCTTCCCGCCGGCATGGGCCGCGATCAGCACAAGGTCCGCCCCGGGGCCACCATAGATGGCGTTCTTGTGGCCGAACAGCCGCCATTCGCCGCCAAGCTGGCGGGCCTCCGCAGAAATTGCGCCCAGATTGCAGACCACCCCGGGTTCGAAAATCGCCACGGCAGCGCGTGCTGTGCCGGCAACGATGTCCTCGGCCGCTTGATCCTGGCCTGACAAGGCCAGCAATCGCGCACCCATCAGGGCGCCCAGAAGCGGTTCGCAGCACAGTGCGCGGCCCACTTCCTCGAAAACCACCGCAATGTCCTGCGCCGTACCGCCGAACCCGCCATGATCTTCATCGATGAACGCACCGATCACGCCGAGCTCGGCCAGATCGGTCCATACTTCGGGCGAATGGAAGGGCGCGGAATAGCCTGCCTTGTTACGCAGCTCGATCGGATATTTGTCGGAAAAATACCGCCGCAAACTGTCGGCCAGCATCTGGTGGTCCTGCGAAATGGAGAAATCCATGATTGATCTACCTGAAAAGTGGGCTTTATCTGAAAAGTGTCTGGGCGACGATGTTGCGCTGACTTTCGTTCGACCCGCCAAAAATCGATAGCTTGCGATTGTTGAAATAGGTGGGCGCGACGTGATCGGCGTGGGGAGGCAGGTCCGAATTGGTATTTGCCGGACTTTCATCCCAGAATGCGGCATCGGGGCCGCGGGCGGAGCGCATCAGCGCGAGAATATCCTGCCGCAGCTGGGTGCCCTTCAGTTTCAGCAGCGAACTGTCGATCGGGCTGGCAGCACCGTCGCGCGCATTCGCCAGCATCCGCAAGTTCGAAATCTGCAGCGCCTCCAGATCCGCCTCCAGTTCTGCAAGCGCGGCAGCGTGGATCGGATGTTCCGACAATTTGCGCCCGTCACGGGTCATGGCGGATGCCATGCGGCGGTACCGCTCCAGATCCTTCAGGGAAAAGCCGATGCCGGCAATATTCGTGCGTTCGTGGGTGAGCAGATATTTTGCGATCGTCCAGCCCGCGTTCTCCTCACCAACCAGATTTGCGGCGGGAACGCGCGCATCGGTGAAGAATACCTCGTTCACCTCATGCCCGCCATCGATCAGCTTGATCGGCCGCATTTCCACGCCCGGGGTATCAAGATCCACATTCAGGAAGCTGATGCCAGCCTGCGGCTTGCCCCCGGTACCGGTCCGCACGAGGCAGAAAATCTTGTTGGCGTATTGACCCAGGGTGGTCCAGGTTTTCTGGCCGTTCACCACGTAATCGTCGCCATCGCGCACCGCGCGGGTAGTCATGCTGGCCAGGTCCGACCCTGCGCCGGGTTCCGAAAAGCCCTGGCACCACCAGTCACGGCCATCCAGGATGCGCGGAAGAATCTCGCGCTTCTGTTCTTCGGTGCCGAATTTGATCAGCACCGGGCCAAGCATGCTCAGCCCGAACGGCACCAGCCGCGGCGCATTATGCAGCGCGCATTCCTCCGAAAAAATATGCCGTTCCACGGTGGACCAGCCCGTGCCGCCATATTCAACCGGCCATGTCGCTGCCAGCCAGCCCTTGGCGTTCAGGATCGCGTGCCAGCGTTCCATGTCCTGTTTTTCCAGCTCCCCGCCGGCGTCAACCTTGGCGGCAATTTCCAGGGGGAGGTTTTCGGCCAGGAACTGGCGCACTTCGTCCCGGAAGGCGATTTCTTCGGCAGAATATTCGAGGTCCATATCATCTGTCCCAAATTCGAAGGTTTTCGCTGCATGGTGTCAATCCGGACGCAGCCGATGCGGTCGATAGGATGCGCTAACACCCCCGCCCCCGCCGTTCAACTTGGCTTTTTACATCGGGCAATTGGCTGCTGGCGATATTCCCCCGTCAGCCAGTCCCGAGCCCGGCCCCGAACAATGCCTTGAGGTCTTTCTTAAGAATTTTCCCATTGGCATTGCGCGGCAGCATATCCGCAGCCAGAATGATCTTTACCGGGACTTTGAATTTGGCGAGCCGGGCGGCCACCCAGGCCTGCAATTCACTTTCGCTTGCCGTCATCCCCGGCGCCAGGTGGACCACGGCCGCTGGTTCTTCACCCAATGTCCGGTGCGCAATCCCCAGCACCGCCGCATCGGTCACCGCAGGATGATCGTACAGGACATTTTCCACCTCGGAGGAATAGATATTCTCCCCGCCGCGGATCACCATGTCCTTGGCGCGGTCGACAATGTAGCAGAACCCTTCCTCGTCCAGCCGGGCAAGGTCGCCGGTGCGGACCCATCCATCGACAAAGGTTTCCGCGGTCGCATCCGGGCGGTCCCAATATCCGATCACAATCTGCGGCCCGCGGGCCAGCAGCTCACCCACTTCACCGGCCGGGAGAGTGACGCCCTGCTCATCCACAATCTTGAGGTCGCTGACCGGCACAGGCGGACCGGCGCTTTCGGGCCGGTTCAGATAATCCTCCGCAAGATGGCTGGTAACGGTGGCCATCGTCTCTGTCATGCCCCAGCCATTGCCAGGCATGGAACCGAAGATTTCGTAGATCTTGCGGACCAGTTCCGGTGCCGCCGGCGCGCCGCCATAGCTGATCGATTCCAGGCTTGAGAGATCGTGATTTTCCCGGTCGGGATGCTCGATCATCTGCCACGCAATCGTTGGTACGCCGCCGGTGGCATTCACCTTCTCACGCTCGATGATCTCGAACCCTTTCGCCGTGTCCCAGCGATGCATGTAGATCACCGTGTGCCCGGCAAACAATTGCCCGATCAGCCCTGCCGAACAGGCGGTGACATGGAACAGCGGGATTACGGTAAGGATCACCTTCTGCGCCGGTGGGGGAATGGCTTCGCCCCGGCGCAGGACAGCACGCGCGGCGGCATAACCACTCGCCAGAATATTGCTGGTCAGGTTGCGGTGGCTGCCCAGCGCTCCCTTGGGCTGTCCCGTCGTACCGCTGGTATAGAAAATGGTTGCCGGATCGTCGGGTGCGATGTCGGCAGCGGGGATCATCGCATCGGGCAGGTCTGGCCATTCCTGCGGAATGCCAATTACATCCTCCAGCCGTTCGGCTGCCCGATCGCGCGCATGCGCGCGCGCAACGAAGACTGCGGACAGCTGCGGACATTCTGCGCGGTGCGGCGCTATGCGTTCCCACCGCTCCGCATCGCAGATCAGCATCCTTGCCCCGGAATTGACGAGACCGAACGCAAGTTCTGCCCCGGTCCACCAGGCATTGAGCGGCACACAGATCGCACCGATTGCCGTGGCTGCAAAGAAGGCCACCGGCCATTCGGGCAAATTGCGCATGGCGAGGGCGACCCGGTCACCCTTTTCAATGCCGCGGTCACGCATTTCGCCAGCCAGTCGGGCCACTGCACGATACCACGCTGCGTAGCTGATCCGCTCGTCCTCGTAGATCGTCATCACCCGGTCGCCATGGGTCCGAGCATGATCCGCCAAGTGTCGCAGCGAAGCCGGAGCGTTTTGCCATACACGCGTGGACACACCGCGAATGTCGATTGTCTCCATCTCGAAACGTTGCCCCGGCGCGCACAATATCGCCTCCACGTCCGCCAACGACATGGCTGGCCATCCATCCGGCTTGGTCCAGGGCGCAGCCGCACCGGCACTGACATTCTGGTTCAAATGGTTTCCTCTCATCCGGCCAATTCACTTGGCCCTGTTTTTTCGTGCTACCGGTGCTAGGCCCTTTTTCAAGAGTTCCAAAGCCCCCGGGATACGAGGATAGAGTATGACAAGCCCGTTCACCTGCGTCGACCCGGCATCAAACGGTTTCGATAGTGAACGGCTCGACCGGATCGGGCCATTCCTCCAGGAAAACTATGTCGGCAAGGGCCGCCTGCCCATGACGCAGATCGTGGTCGCACGCGATGGCAGGCCGGTTTATTACGATGCCCGCGGGCGGATGGGCGAAGGGCGGGGCGATCTGCGCGATGATGCGATTTTCCGCATTGCCTCCATGACCAAGCCGGCCACCTCGATCGCCTTCATGCAGCTGGTTGAACAATGCCGGATTTCGCTGGAAGAACCGGTAACCAGAGTGCTGCCCGAATTTGCGCAGCTGAGGATCTATGGCGGGGGCGGCGGCAGCGTTCCCTTCGCGCCCGGCATAGCGGCCCGGCC
>JAGXGU010000049.1 GCA_024636575.1 Altererythrobacter sp. | reverse complement strand
GTTCTTTAATCCGGCGGTGGACAATGGGATATAGGCCGGACATCTGGCCGCGCTGGATCGCGGGGCGGGTGTTGCCGCCCTTCGGTGCGGCGGCCATTCTGTTTGGAATTTTCCTTCTTTGGGGGAGCGGTGTCGAATGACTCAATACGTCGCCTTTCTCGGATCCATCAATGTAGGTGGTAACCGGCTGATGATGGAAGATCTTCGCAATGCCCTGAAATATGAGGATTTCGAGGATATCGAAACCGTCATCGCCAGCGGCAATGTTCTGTTCCGCCATGACGAACGGCCAACCCCGGGGCTATCGCAAAAGATCGCCTTCATCCTGCGCGAGGAATTCGAGATCAATTCCGTGGTGGTCGTCCGCAGCCGGGATGAAGTGCTCGCGGCAATTGCCGAAAATCCCTTTCGCGGCGAGAATGACGATAAATTCGTCCACGTCCACTGGCTCGAACGCCAACCGACTGCCGAACAGTTTGAAGATCTGATCTCCAGCTTTGTCGGACCCGATGGTACCGGACGGGGCGGCGAACGGATGGCCGCAGGAACGGGCGCCCTGCATATCGATTTTGGCGCAGGCGTGGCGGATTCAAAGCTGACCGCACCCTTTATCGAACGCAAACTGGGAACCCGCGGGACAGCGCGCAATCTGCGGTCGCTCCAGCGGATTGCCGACAAGATGGAACAGGAATAGGCCGCAGCAGATGGTTAGCCAGAAATCCACTCCCGAACGGCAATCGGTCCGCGTGCTGAAAGTGGGCGAGCGGGTGCGACACATCTTGTCCGAATTGCTTGCCCGGCAGGAAGTTCACGATGATGTGCTGACGGCGCGATCGGTATCGGTCACCGAAGTGCGGATGAGCCCGGATCTGCGCAATGCCGCCGTATATGTAAAGCCTCTGCTGGGTGAGGAAGAAGCCGTCGTGATCAAGGCGCTGCGGACCAACACCGCCTATTTTCAGCGCGAAGTGGCCAAGCGGCTCGGCCTGAAATTCGCGCCGAAGCTGACCTTCCGCGGCGATGAAAGCTTCGATGAAGCCGACCGGATTGAACGACTGTTAAGAGACCCCAAGGTCGCGCGCGATCTGGATGCGGACGACGCCTAGCCGGCGGGCGGCGCGACGATCTGTCCCGGAACATCGATGAATACCGACGCGCCGGGCCCCAGCGGCACATCCAGAACCACCCAGCCAATCGCCAGCGCAATCCCGACGACCATCAGGCCGATGGAATAGGGAAGCATGGTCGCGGCCAGGCTGCCTATCCCGAAATCCTTCTGCCAGCGCTGGCAGAAAATCAGGATCAGCGGGAAATAAACCATCAGCGGAGTGATGATGTTGGTCGCGCTATCCCCAACGCGGTAGGCGGCAGTGCTCATTTCCGGGCTGATCCCCAGCAGCATCAGCATCGGCACCATGACCGGGGCGAGCAGGGCCCATTTTGCGCTGGCCGACCCGATGAACAGGTTGAGCACGCCGGATAGCAGGATGATCGCCGCCAGCAATGCCCATGCAGGCAGGCCCGATGCACTTAGTGCCTCCGCTCCGTGAACCGCCAGGATCAGGCCCAGGTTGGACCATGCGAACATCGCCACGAAATGTGCCGCCGCGAACGCCAGCACGAGGTAATAAGCGAGGTCCGCCATGCTATCGCTCATCATTTTGACCAGGCTGTGATGGTCGGTAATCGTGCCTGCCGCCTTGCCGTACGCCCAGCCGGTGAGCAGGAACAGCAGGAAGAAGCCCGCCACCAGGGATTGATAGAACGGGGTCAGCCGGGCTTCGGGCGTCGCGTCTTCGTTGATCAGCGGAGTGCCCGGACCGAGGGTAAAGGCGAGCCACAGGCCAATCACGAACAGGGCAGCTAAACCGGCCCGCTTGAGGCCCTTGCGTTCCTCGGCAGTCAGGTCGCGGTCACTGGCTTCCTCCGGCGCTGCGGAACCGGCCATGGCCGGATTCCACTTGCCCAGCCGCGGCTCGATCATTTTGTCGGTCACATACCAGATTACCGGTATGAACACGACGACCATCGCGGCGATGAAATACCAGTTTCCGGCGATATTCGCGGTGAAATCGCCAAACACCGTCTCGACCGCAGCCTCGGTAATTCCGAACAGCAACGCATCCAGCTGGCCGGGAAGCAGGTTAGCGGAAAAGCCGCCGGAAACCCCGGCGAAGCTGGCCGCAATCCCGGCGATCGGATGGCGCCCGGCGGCGTGAAAGATTATTGCCGCTAGCGGGATCAGCACCACATAGGCGGCATCGGCGGCGAGATTTCCCATCATCCCGACCAGCACCACGATCGGCGTCAGAAGATGAACCGGAGCGCCGCGGACACCGGCACGCATGGCAGTGCCGAACAGTCCCGCACGTTCCGCCGCGCCGGCGCCCAACATCACCACCAGGACATAGCCGAGCGGATGGAAGTGAGTGAACGTCTGGGGCATTTCCACCCATAAGCGCTGGATGTTTTCCGCCGAGAGCAAGCTGGCCGCGGTGATGACGGACGCCGCACCTGTAGCCTCATCGGTCTCGGTGGGATGCACGGCGGACCATCCGGCCAGGGAGGCCAGGATGGAAATGGCCATCAGCCCGGCGATCAACCAGAAGAACAAGAATACGGGATCGGGGAGCTTGTTTCCGGTTCGTTCGATCCAGCCAAGAAAGCCCTTTTGGCTGCCGACCGTTCCCGCTGCCACTTCGCTCATGAAAATCCCCCGGAATTTCGGCTTGCACCTTCGCAGTCCCTCTCGGACACGCTAAGGCTCTGCCGATTATGGCCAAACTCTATTTTTATTATGCGTCGATGAACGCCGGGAAATCAACCACTCTGTTGCAGGCGGATTTCAATTACCGCGAACGCGGCATGGAGACCATGCTGTGGACCGCGCAGCTGGATAATCGCAGCGACGCGATGGCGATCGAGAGCCGGATCGGGCTGGGCGCTGATGCGCATCGTTTCACCGGCGACACCAATTTGTGGGATCGCGTCCACGCTGCCCATGCGGTTCAGCCGCTGGCCTGCGTCATGGTGGACGAAGCACAGTTCCTGTCGAATGGTCAGGTGTGGCAATTGGCGCGGCTGGCAGATGAAGCCGGAATTCCGGTGATCTGTTACGGGCTCCGCACCGATTTCCAGGGCGAGCTGTTTCCCGGTTCTGCAGCGCTGCTGGGCATTGCCGATACTCTGGTGGAACTGAAGGCGGTCTGCCATTGCGGCAGGAAGGCCAGCATGAATTTGCGGGTCGATGCCAGAGGCGCGGCGGTGAAAGCGGGTGCACAGACCGAAATCGGCGGAAATGACCGCTATGTTGCTTTGTGCCGCAAGCATTTCAGCGAGGCCCTGGGTGGCTGAACTTTCTGCAGTTCTCGAAAGCTACCCGGTTCGGCTTGAACCGCTGGCCCCGCATCACCTTGAACCGCTGCGTGCAGCCTGCGCCGAAGATCCCGACATCTGGCAAATCTACTCCTTCAATATGCTGGACGGCGGGTTTGATCAGACGGTGGCCAAGTTGCACAGTCTTGCAAGCTGGGTCCAGTTTGCGGTCATCGATCTGGAGCAGGGCCGGTTGGTCGGCATGACCAATTACATCAATCCCGATGACTTCGGAGTGGTTGAAATTGGCGGAACCTACATATCTCCTTCCGTCCGCGGGACCGGTTTCAACCGCCAAATGAAGAAATTGCTGATCGAGCACGCCTTTGCCAATGGCTTCACCCGGATCGAATTTCGGGTCGATACGCGCAACACAAGGTCCATGGCGGCGGTCGCCAAATTGGGCGCCGTCAGGGAAGGAACTCTGAGGCGTAACCGCGTCACCTGGACCGGATATGTCCGCGATTCGGCAGTATTCGGCCTGCTGCGCAACGAATGGACTGGCTGACCGGCCCCGCGCCCCCTATCTACCTGCAATGACCGACACAATCCTGATCGCCGCGATCCTTATTCCGGCGCTCATCATCGCAATTGTATTTCACGAAGTGGCGCACGGCTGGGCTGCGCTGGCGCTGGGCGATCCGACGGCGAAGGAACAGGGGCGGCTGACGCTCAACCCCCTGCGCCATGTCGATCCGGTCGGAACCCTGCTGGTGCCGGGCTTTCTCGCGCTGGTCGGCGGGCCGATATTCGGCTGGGCGAAACCGGTGCCGGTGATGCAGCGGCGGCTGTCCAACCCGCGGTTCGGCATGATGGCCGTCGCGGCGGCGGGGCCGGGGACGAACTTCGTGCTGGCAGCCATCGCGGCGATCGCGTTTGGTATGGCGGCCCCGCTCGGCGCGCAGATTGCCTTTGGCGAAACGGGCATGTCGACCATCGTCGGCCCGGCGGGTGATGTCCTGCCGCTCGTGACCGGGGTATTCTATTTCCTGCTGATCAACGTCTTCATCGGGATGTTCAACCTGCTGCCGATCCCCCCGTTCGACGGATCGCACATCGTCGAAGGGGCGATGCCGCGCCGCTGGGTGCATTATTACGAGAAGCTGCGACCGTTCGGGATGCTGCTGTTTTTCGGGCTCATTGCGCTGACATGGTTTGCGCCGGGACTGGGCGTGCTGGAAAACACCATCGGGCCGCCAGTCAACTGGATGCTGGGGAAATATCTCGGCCTGGCAGACGCGGTATCGGGAGCGTGACGGTGCCGCATGGCTGGATAATCCTCGACAAACCGCGCGGGCTCGGCTCGACCCAGGCGGTGGCGGCGGTGAAGCGCAATCTGCGTGAGGCGGGTTATGCCAAGGTCAAGGTCGGCCATGGCGGAACGCTCGATCCGCTGGCGGAGGGAGTGTTGCCGATTGCCTTGGGCGAGGCGACCAAGCTGGCCGGGCGGATGCTCGACGCCAGCAAGATATACGAGTTCACCCTGCAATTCGGGGAGGAGACTGATACTCTCGATACCGAAGGCGCCGTGGTGCGGACAAGCGATCGCCGCCCGCCGATGGCTGCGGTGGCGGCGATCCTGGAACATTTCACCGGCGAGATCGAGCAGGTTCCGCCCGCCTATTCCGCGCTGATGGTGGACGGCAAGCGGGCCTATGATCTGGCGCGTGCAGGCGAGGAAGTGGAGCTGAAAACCAGGGCGGTGACGATATATTCGCTGCAGACCCTATCGACCTATGAAGCCGGAGAATTGCCCGATTCCACCTTTTCGCTGACGGCCGGCAGGCCTGATCCCTATAATCCCGCCGCGCCGCTGGAAATGGCCGATGCAGTCACGCTGGTGGCGCATGTCAGCAAGGGTACCTATATACGGTCTCTGGCGCGCGACATTGCCCATGCGCTCGGCACGGTAGGTCATGTGACCTATCTGCGCCGGATCAAGGCCGGTCCGTTTGACGAAGCCCAGGCGATTTCGCTGGACAGATTGAACGAAATCGGTAAGGGCGCGCGACTTGAAGACGTAATTCTGCCGCTGGAGGCAGGGCTGGACGACATCCCGGCTCTTTCCCTCGGGTCCAGCGCGGCAGAGGCGGTCCGTCAGGGCCGCGTCCTCACCGGACTGCCCCAAGCTGACGGGCTCTATCTTGCCACGCACAATGATGTGCCGGTGGCGCTGATGGAGATTTTCGGCGGGACGGCAAAAGTCGTCAGGGGTTTTAACTTTCCCGATGTCGCGGAGTAAATTTGAATGACTGTATCTGCAGAACGTAAGCAAGAAATCATCAAGGACAACGCACAGGCCGAAGGCGATACCGGTTCCCCGGAAGTCCAGGTCGCGATCCTGACGGAACGTATCCGCAATCTGACCGATCACTTCAAGGCAAACCACAAGGATAACCATTCCCGCCGTGGTTTGCTGATGATGGTCAACAAGCGTCGTAGCCTGCTGGCATATCTGAAAAAGATCAATGTGGAACGCTACAACGCCCTGATCCAGAAACTGGGTCTGCGTAAGTAAGAATTTCGGAGGGGCGGCCATACGGTCGCCCCTTCGTTCATATGCGTCATCCCGGCGAAAGCCGGGATCGCGGGCCAAACGCTCCGACGTATCTGACGGCGATCCCGGCTTTCGCCGGGATGACGAAATGGGGTGAGGCTCACAATTCGGTGGGCTTGGCCTTGGGGCATTCCAATACGCCCCACACCGGTCCGGGCCGGTATCCCCGGAAACAAGAAGGCCCCGCGCGGCAATATGGCTGGCGGGATCAGAAGGAAAATACATGTTCGACACAAAAACTGTATCGATGGAATGGGGCGGCAAAACCCTCACCCTCGAAACCGGCCGCATTGCCCGTCAAGCCGATGGCGCTGTGCTGGCTACCTATGGCGAAACCGTGGTGCTGTGCGCCGTGACCGCCGCCAAGAGTGTAAAGGAAGGCCAGGATTTCTTCCCGCTGACCGTTCACTATCAGGAAAAATTCTCCGCAGCAGGCCGCATCCCCGGCGGCTTCTTCAAGCGTGAACGCGGTGCGACCGAAAAGGAAACGCTGACCAGCCGCCTGATCGACCGTCCGGTCCGTCCATTGTTCCCCGAAGGTTTCTATAACGAAATCAACGTGATTGCGCAGGTCCTCAGCTATGATGGCGAGACCGAGCCTGATATCGTCGCGATGATCGCAGCTTCTGCCGCGCTGACCATTTCCGGCCTGCCCTTCATGGGCCCGATCGGCGCAGCCCGCGTTGGCTATGAAGATGGCGAATACACGCTGAACCCGTCGCAATCGGATGCTGCCGCTGGCGCGCTCGACCTGATCGTGGCCGCAACCGGCAACGCCGTGATGATGGTGGAATCGGAAGCGAAAGAGCTTTCCGAAGAAATCATGCTCGGCGGCGTCATGTTCGCACATGACGAAATCAAGAAGGTCGTGGGCCTGATCATCGATCTGGCTGAACAGTCTGCCAAGGAACCTTGGGAAGTTGCCGTTTCTGACAATTCGGCGATCAAGGACAAGCTGGCCGGCGTAGTCGGCGGCGATATCGCTGCAGCCTACAAGCTGACCGACAAGTCTGAGCGTTCGAATGCTCTGAATGCAGTCCGCGCCAAGGCCAAGGAAGCCTTCGCTGGCGAAGACGGCCAGACGCAGATGGCGGCCAGCAAGGTCGTCAAGAAGCTGGAAGCTGAAATCGTTCGCGGCGCTATCCTTAAGGATGGAACGCGGATCGACGGACGCAAGACCGACGAAGTTCGTCAGATCGAAGCGATCGTCGGATTCCTGCCCCGTGCACATGGTTCATCGCTGTTCACCCGCGGTGAAACGCAGGCAATCTGCACCACCACGCTGGGCACCAAGGATAGTGAGCAGATGATCGACGGGCTGGAAGGCCTGACCTACACGAACTTCATGCTGCACTATAACTTCCCGCCATATTCGGTTGGCGAAGTGGGCCGTTTCGGCGCACCTAGCCGCCGCGATATCGGCCATGGCAAGTTGGCATGGCGCGCATTGCGTGCAGTGCTGCCAAGCAAGGAAGATTTCCCGTACACGATCCGCGTTCTGTCCGACATCACCGAGTCCAACGGCTCGTCATCGATGGCGACGATTTGTGGCGGCTGTCTGTCGATGATGGATGCCGGTGTGCCGGTTGTCCGCCCTGTTTCGGGTATCGCCATGGGCCTGATCCTCGAAGGTGACGACTTTACCGTGCTATCCGACATTCTGGGCGATGAAGATCATCTGGGCGATATGGACTTCAAGGTGGCCGGTACCGAAGAAGGTATCACCACGATGCAGATGGACATCAAGGTTGCCGGGATTACCCAGGAAATCATGACTCAGGCACTGGCGCAGGCGAAAGCTGGCCGCGCACACATCCTGGGCGAGATGGCCAAGGCACTGACCGGCGCACGGACCGAACTTTCGGCCCACGCACCGCGTATCGAAACGATGCAGATCGACAAAGCGAAGATCCGCGACATCATTGGTACCGGGGGCAAGGTAATCCGCGAAATCGTCGCGGAAACTGGCGCCAAGGTCGACATCGACGACGAAGGCCTGATCAAGATCAGCTCTTCCGACGTCACTCAGATCGAAGCGGCCCGTAAATGGATCGCCGGCATCGTGGAAGAAGCGGAAGTCGGCAAGATCTACGACGGCAAGGTCGTCAACATCGTTGATTTCGGTGCATTCGTGAACTTCATGGGCGGCAAGGACGGTCTCGTCCACGTGTCCGAAATGCGGAACGAACGCGTCGAGAAGGTGTCCGACGTCCTGTCCGAAGGCCAGGAAGTCAAGGTCAAGGTCCTCGAGATCGACCAGCGCGGCAAGGTTCGCCTGTCGATGCGGGTCGTCGATCAGGAAACCGGTGAAGAACTGGAAGACACCCGTCCTCCGCGAGAAAAGCGTGAAGGCGGCGATCGTGGCCCCCGTAGCGGCGGCGGAGATCGCGGTCCACGGCGTGGCGGCGGTGGTGGCGGCCGTGACCGCGGCCCACGCGGCGGCGGCAATCGTTCGGACGGTGATCGCGCTCCGTCGAACGAAAGCAGCAGCCCGGACCACATGCCGGACTTCCTCAAGGACGACTAAACCCGTTCATGGATGAATAAGAAAGAGCCGCAGGGAGTGATCCCTGCGGCTCTTTTGTTATCTGCGGTCTTTGTGATATCCTGCTGCCATCCAGAGTCGCCGCTTAACAATCTGCGGCGATAATCAATGCGAGACTCTAAGAAGCCAACGGGTCGATCTTGTTCATTTTTTAATGGAGGATCTACCCATGTCAGAAGTAATCGACGAAACCCGGTTGGAAGAACTGGCCGGCAAGGCGGTCGGTGATGTTGCCAGTGCCCTGAGTATATTCATGGCATATCTGGGGGACCAGGCCGGCATATTCGACACACTTGATCAAATGGGGCGGGGCACACTCGATCAATTGACGCAAAAGACCGGCCTCAATTCCAAATATCTGCATGAATGGCTCGGCTCGGTCGCGGCAGCTGGTTACGTCAATTATCATCCAGTGGATGATACGTTTTCCATCTCGCCCGAACAGGCGTTGATTTTCGGCCGGGAAGGGCAACCCGCCTGTATGCAGGGGTTTTTCCAGGCGGTTGTTTCCCAATATGAAAGCCATGAAAAGTCGGTCGAGACTTTCCAATCAGGCAAAGGCAGGCCGTGGAGCGACCAGTCGCAATGCTGTTTCTGCGGGGTCGACCGGTTTTTCAGGCCGGGTTACGCGGCGCTGCTGGTCAGTGAATGGATACCAGCTCTTGGTGGTGTCGAGGACAAGCTGACCGCTGGAGCCAAGATCGCGGATATCGGCTGCGGGCTAGGTTCATCGAGTATTCTGATGGCGGAAGCCTATCCCAATTCGACCGTATATGGCTTCGATTTCCATGCGCC
>JAGXGU010000048.1 GCA_024636575.1 Altererythrobacter sp. | reverse complement strand
TGTTCGATAGGTCCGGTCGTAATCGCCCGGTCGGGGCTGCTGCGGATAAATTCCTGGCCCCGGGTCAGATCAGCGATCCGCCGGGCAATGCCTTGCGCTCCATCGATCATCCGCACGCCTGGCCCGAATTGCTGGCCCAATTCCTTACTCAGGAGCGGGAAATGCGTGCAGGCCAGAACCACCGTATCAATCGCCTCGCCGAGGGGCTGGTTGCGCAATCCGGCAACGGCGGATGCTATCGCTGCCTCGTCTATCTGTTGGCCGCGCAATTTCGCTTCCGCCACATCCACCAATTGCGGTGCGGCATGGCGCAGCAGCGTCTTGCCGTTAGCGAATTCGCGCTGAAGATTGTCGACATAGGCCTGGCGAACCGTGGCGGCGGTGCCGAGCAGACCGATCACCCCGCTTTGCGTCATTGCGGCGGCGGGCTTGATCGCGGGGACGGTGCCGACAACCGGCACCTCCAGCACTTCGCGCACCATGCCCAGCGCAATGGTGGAGGCGGTGTTGCAGGCGATGCACACCAGACGGGGGCGATAGCGCTCGCTCATCCGCCCGAGCAGGCCCGCGACGCGCGTCGCAATCTGCACCTCGGTCTTGGTGCCATAGGGCAGGCCCGCCTGATCCGAGGCGTAGATTACCGGAGCGGCGGGCAGAAGTTTGCGAAGCTCGGCCAGCACCGACAAGCCGCCGACACCGGAATCGAACAGCAGAATGGGCGCGTCAGATTTCAAACTAAACTCCGAATCCGTTCGGCCTGCGCTTGTCGAAGGCCAGTTTTTACTTCATCGGGAGTACGAACAAGTGTGCCTTTCGACAAGGTCGGGGCGAAGCGTAACTGAGGGTAATTATGGATATTCTTTGGGCCGCACTGCTGGGTTACGCGCTGGGTTCGATCCCTTTCGGCCTGATCCTGACGCGCATGGCGGGGCTGGGCGATGTGCGGAAAATCGGATCGGGCAACATTGGCGCGACCAATGTTTTGCGTACCGGTAACAAGGGACTGGCGGCGGCAACGCTGCTGCTGGATATGATCAAGGGATTTCTGCCGCTGTTTCTGGCATGGCGGTATTTCCCGGATGGGGTCGGATTTGCGGCAGTCGGTGCCATCATCGGGCATTGCTTCCCGCTGTGGCTGAAATTCAAGGGCGGCAAGGGTGTGGCGACGCTGGCTGGCGTGTGTTTCGGCATCGCCTGGCCAATCGGCGCCGTCTATGCGCTGGCGTGGATCGGGATGCTGGCGATCTGGCGGATCAGTTCGCTCGCCGGGATGGCTGCGGCGGTGGCGGCGCCGGTTGCAGCCTATCTGACCGGCTGGCTTCAATTTGTGCCGTTCCTGATCGCGATTGCCGCGCTGATCCTGTGGCTGCACCGTGCCAACATCGGACGGCTCCGGGCAGGTACAGAACCGAAAGTGGGCGGCAGCAAGAAGTGAATTATTCGCCCGCCCTTCCGTCATCCCAGCGAAAGCTGGGATCGGGTCCTACTAGGCCAGACCTAGACGATAGCGATCCCAGCTTTCGCTGGGATGACGAGATTTCGGCATGAATCTCGACCAGGCAGAGGCTTTCGCCCGCATCCGTCTATTGCGATCCCCGAATATCGGCCCGGTCAGCTATGCACAATTGCTTCGCCGTTTTGGCACTGCGGCGGCCGCGCTGGAGGGATTGCCCGATCTCGGCAAGCGGGGCGGGCGGCAATATGCGCCTGCCCCTGCCGCCAGAATCGAGGCGGAGATAAATGCCGTCCGCAAGGCCGGTGCGCGCTATCTGTTCAACGATTCGCCTGAATATCCCGCCCTGCTGCGCGAATTGGAAAGCGCGCCGCCTATCCTGACCTATCGCGGCGATGCCGGGTTGGCGGCAAAGCCCTGTGTGGCCATGGTCGGCGCGCGCAATGCCTCTGCTGCTGCGGTGAAGCTGGCGCGCGAATTCGCAATGGCCCTGGCGGATGCAGGGCTGGTGGTCGTTTCCGGCCTTGCCCGGGGCATAGACGGGGCCGCACATAAGGGATCGCTGCCAGCAACGATTGGCGTAATCGCCAGCGGGATCGAGATTGCCTATCCGCCGCAGCACGCCGAATTGCAGGAACAGATCGCCCGGGAAGGCCTGCTGATCGCGGAGCAACCCCCGGGCACCGAACCGCGCGGCAGCCATTTCCCCAGCCGCAACCGCATCATTGCCGGTCTCGCTGCCGGGACACTGGTGGTGGAAGCCGCGCCAAAATCGGGCTCGCTTATCACCGCGCGGCTGGCGGGGGAGGCCGGACGCGAGGTAATGGCGATCCCCGGCAGCCCGCTCGACAGCCGCTCGCAAGGGTGCAACCAGTTGATCCGCGATGGCGCGGTTCTGGTCCAGTCACCGGAAGATGTGGTGGAATTGCTGTCCGGTTACGACGGCAATCCCCGCTCCAGATTTCGCGAAACTCAGGTCTGGAGCTACGATCCGGGCGAGGATTTTGCGGATGAGGAGCCCGCCGATATCGAACAGCTCCTTACCACGGCACCGATCGCAGTGGACGAACTGATCCGCCAGTCGGGGACGAGCGCAGCATCGGTGCAATTGGCGCTGCTGGAACTGGAGATTGCGGGGCGGTTGACGCGCCATGCTGCGGGCAGGGTCAGCCTGGCGGGATGAATGCCGGCGAATTTCCATTGAATCGATGCAGTCCCTAGCCACTTGACGAACCACAATCTACGGCGCCACCCTCGCGTACACATACACACGTAGGCACACGTAAGGATTTTACCCCAGTTCCATGCAGCTAGTTATCGTCGAATCGCCTGCCAAGGCGAAGACCATCGAGAAATACCTCGGCAAGGACTTCAAGGTTCTCGCTTCCTACGGCCATGTCCGCGATCTGCCGCCGAAAGACGGCTCGGTCCGGCCAGACGAGGATTTCGCGATGGATTGGGAGGTCTACCGCGACAAGATGTCCCGGATGAAGGAAATCACCGATGCGGCGAAGAAGGCCGACCGCCTGATCCTCGCGACCGACCCCGACCGGGAAGGGGAAGCGATTTCGTGGCACGTCCAGGAATTGCTGGCCAAGCGCAAGGCGCTGCCCAAGGTGGTCGACCGGGTTACCTTTAATGCGATCACCAAGTCCGCCGTGACCGAGGCGATGGGCCATCCCCGCGGGCTCGATATGGATCTGATCGACGCCTATCTGGCGCGCCGTGCGCTGGATTACCTGTTTGGCTTTACGCTGTCCCCGGTGCTGTGGCGCAAGCTGCCCGGAGCGAAAAGTGCGGGCCGGGTGCAATCGGTTGCGCTGCGGATCATCGTCGACCGGGAGCGCGAAATCGAGGCGTTCCGGGCGCAGGAATATTGGTCCGTAGTCGCCCGGATGGAGCAAGACGGGACCGAATTCGACGCCCGCCTGGTCAAGTTCGATGGCCAGAAGCTCGACAAACTGACCCTCGGCAATGAAGGTAGCGCGATGGCGGCAAAGACCGCCGTTGAAAATGGCCGCTTCACCATCGAGGAGGTTGAGACCAAGCCGCAGAAACGGCATCCTTCGCCGCCGTTCACCACCTCTACCCTGCAGCAGGAGGCGAGCCGCAAGCTCGGCTATTCCGCCAGCCACACCATGCGGCTGGCGCAAAATTTGTACGAAGCCGGCGCGATTACCTATATGCGGACGGACGGCGTGCAGATGGATCACAGCGCCATTTCCGCCGCACGGGTGGCGATTTCGGACCGTTACAACGGCCATTATCTGCCGGAAAAGCCGCGCCATTACGCCACCAAGGCGAAGAATGCCCAGGAAGCGCATGAGGCGATCCGGCCCACCAGTTTTACGCAGGACAAGGTCGGTTCGGGAGACGAGGCGAAGCTCTATTCGCTGATCTTCAAGCGCGCGATGGCCAGCCAGATGGCCTCCGCCAGTCTCGAGCGGACCACCGTCACCCTGCGGGATCCGACCGGCAGGCACGAATTGCGCGCCACCGGGCAAGTGGTGAAATTCCCCGGCTTCCTGGCGGTTTACGAAGAAAGTTTCGACGATACGGCGGACGACGAATCCGGCCTGCTGCCGGTGATGCACAAGGGTGATAGCCCGGTGAAGAAATCGGTCGCCGCCAACCAGCACTTCACCCAGCCGCCGCCGCGTTTCTCCGAAGCAAGCCTGGTCAAACGGCTGGAGGAACTCGGCATCGGCCGTCCGTCCACCTACGCCTCGACCATCCAGACACTGCGCGACCGTGACTATGTGCGGATGGAGAAAAACCGTTTCTTTGCAGAGGAAAGCGGGCGATTATTGACTGCGTTTCTCGAACGGTTCTTCGATCGCTACGTGGCCTATGATTTCACTGCGGGGATGGAAGACGAGCTCGATATCGTGTCCGACGGCAAGGCTGAATACAAGGCAGTACTCGCCAATTTCTGGAAGGATTTCAAACCGAAATCGGACGAGGTGATGGAATTCAAGCCGTCCGAAGTTTCCGAGAAACTGGACGAGTTCCTGTCCGATTACCTGTTCCCGGCTAAGGAAGATGGCGGCGATCCGCGTCTGTGCCCCAAATGCGGGGAAGGGCGGCTGGCCCTGCGAGGCGGCAAATACGGCGCCTTCATCGCCTGTTCGAATTACCCCGAATGCAAATTCACCCGCCGCTTTGCCCAGCCGGGCGGCGAGACGGACGAGGGCGGCGGCGATGAATCGATGGGCAATGATCCCGTCACCGGTCTGCCCGTCGAGCGTAAGACGGGCCGTTTCGGTGCCTATATCCAGCTTGGCGAGGGCAAGGACGCCAAACGCGCTTCCATCCCAAAGGACCTCGACGATTTCGACCTGGAATGGGCGCTGAAGTTGCTCGATCTGCCGCGCATTGTCGGGACACATCCCGAAACCGGAAAGGAAATCGAAGCAAATATAGGGCGTTATGGCCCGTACCTGCGACACGATGGAAAATATGCCAAGCTGACCAGCACCCGCGATGTGTTCGACACAGGCATGAATGCGGCGGTCACGCTGCTTGCGGAGGCAGCCAACCGCAAGGGCGGCACGCGGGCCGCGGCGGAACCGATCAAGGTGCTCGGCAAACATCCGACTACGGACGCGGAAATGAAGGTGATGCCGGGGCGTTACGGCCCCTATGTGACAGACGGCACCAACAATGCGACCATCCCCAAGGATGTGAAACCCGAGGATATCACTGACGAACAGGCAATCGCCCTGATCGACGCCCGCATCGCCAAGGGGCCGCCGAAGAAAAAGGGCCGAAAGGCGCCGGCCAAGAAGAAGGCCGCGCCGAAGAAAAAGGCAGCTGCGAAGAAGAAGGCTCCGGCGAAGAAAGCCGCCGAATAGTGGCCAAGGAACATTTCGAACGCCACAAACAACCCTGGAATGCGGAGGAAGCCGGAAAACTCCGCCTCCTCGCCGGGAAGGGTCACGGCATCAAGGCGATCGCCAAGGCATTGGGCCGGAGCGAGGAATCAACCAGGGATTTCGCTAAGAAGAACAAGGTGGCCATCGCGAAGAAGCGGTGAGCATTCCCTGCAATGCCAGCGAAAGCTGGGATCGCTATCAGTCGGGTCGTACGTCGCCGAAAGCGACCCCAGCTTTCGCTGGGGTGACGGTTCATTGAAGGATAAGTTTTGGTGAAGGAAGGCTGGACCTACATCCTCTCGAATAAGCCACGCGGCGTGCTGTATATCGGGGTCACCAGCGATCTCTCGGCGCGAATGATGCAGCATCGCAGCGGGACCGGATCGGTATTTGCGCGAAAATATGGCTTGAAATCACTCGTTCTGGCCGAGCATCACGGCACCATCGAAGACGCGATCATGCGAGAGAAGGCGATGAAAGCCTGGAAACGCGATTGGAAGATCGAATTGATTGAACAGGCGAATCCCGATTGGCGGGATCTGTTTGAGGATTTGAACGCCTGACACGCCTAGCCCCCGTCATCCCAGCGAATGCTGGGATCGCTGTCTGCCAGGTCGTACTTCGCGGTGAGCGGCCCCAGCTTTCGCTGGGGTGACGGCTCAGGTTGCTGGATCGAGAGGTCGAACGCCTGCCAGCTTCACCGGCCCCAATCCAGCCCGATTTCCTCGTAGATTTCCTTGTCGTCGGCCCATTTCTCATCAACTTTTACGTGCAGGAACAGATGGACCTTCACGCCCAGTATCTTTGACAATTCTTCCCGTGCCGCTTCGCCGATGCTCTTGATCATAGAGCCGCCTTTGCCGAGCACGATGGATTTCTGGCTTTCCCGGCCGATCACGATCTGCTGGCGCACCTCGACGCTGCCATCCTTCCGCACGGTATAGCTTTCAGGCCGTACCGCGCTGTCATAGGGCAGTTCATCATGCAGCTGCTTATACAGCTGTTCGCGGGTGATTTCGGCGGCCATCAGGCGTTCGCTGGCGTCCGACACCTGATCTTCCGGATAATGCCATGCGCTTTCAGGCATCAGGCCCGCCAGATGCGCCTTCAATTCAGGGACCCCGTCCCCGGTATAGGCAGAAATAAAGAACACTTCGTCGAACGCGACCTTGCCGGTCAGTTCCTGCGCCAGTTCCAGCAGCGGTTCCTTCGCTGCCTTGTCTACCTTGTTGAGCGCCAGCAATTTGCGTTCCGGACGTTTCGCCAGCGCTTCCAGAAGGGGTTCCAGTTCGTGCCGCCGCTTTTTCAGCGGATCAACCACCAACAAGACCGCATCGGCCTCGCTCGCGCCTTCCCATGCCGCGCTGACCATCGCGCGGTCGAGCCGGCGTTTGGGGGCAAAAATGCCCGGCGTGTCGACCAGAATGATTTGCGTTTCATCGGCCAGGGCCACGCCCATGAGCCGCGCACGAGTGGTTTGCGCCTTGGCACTGGTGATTGCGACCTTCTGGCCGACGAGCTGGTTGACCAGCGTCGATTTGCCCGCGTTCGGCGCGCCGATTACAGCGACAACCCCACATTTCAGTGTTTTGTCACTCATCCAAAT
>JAGXGU010000047.1 GCA_024636575.1 Altererythrobacter sp. | reverse complement strand
ACCGGGCGCGGCCATTATTCGCACCGGATTACTTTTTCACCCGATGGCCAATATCTATTCATCGCCAGCGGCGACCGCCAGAAAATGGAACCAGCGCAGGACCGTACCAACAATCTTGGCAGTGTGGTGCGCCTGACGCTGGACGGCGAGCCCGCACCGGGCAATCCCTTCGCGGACGAAGGCGGCGTGACCAGTGAAATATGGTCTTACGGCCATCGCAATATCCTCGGCCTGCACTTCGATGCGCAGGGCCGTTTGTGGGATCTGGAACATGGGCCCAAGGGCGGCGACGAGCTCAATCTGGTCAAGGCAGGCGCGAATTACGGTTGGCCGGTCGTGTCGGACGGCATTCATTACGATAATGACCCGATCCCCAACCATTCTACTCGCCCCGAATTTGCCGCACCCGCCATCGGCTGGACACCTGTGATCGCTCCCGGCGATTTCATCTTTTACAGCGGCGACATGTTCGGCGGCTGGCGCGGCGATGCACTGATTGCAGGGCTCAAGGCTCAGGCCATCATCCGCGTTTCCATCGATGGCGAAACCGCGACGGAAACCGGCCGCTATGACATGGACGAACGCATTCGGGAGATCGTGGAAGGCCCCGATGGCGCGATCTGGGTGCTGGAAGATACGGAAAAAGGCCGGCTGCTGCGCCTGACGCCAGCATCCTGACAATCTGGGCATGATGCGCCGATAGGTGAATTACTGTCGACACAGCGTCGGCAGCACCCTATCGGCGCGCTCCATTCCGGAGCAAAAATGCCTACACTCGTCCCCTTGGCCAATGTCGATCCCGCGATGATCGAACAGGTGCTCGACCGCGCTTTCGGGCCGGACCGGCATGCGCGCACCGCATATCGGATGCGCGAGGGAACCGAATGGCTGCCCGCGCTCAGCTTTGCCGCGCTGGACGATGATGACTATCTTGCCGGCACCATCCAGCTATGGCCGATTGCCCTGACCGACCCGGATGGCCGCGCACATCCGATGTTGATGGTCGGCCCCGTCGCCGTACTGCCCGAACGCCAGCAGGAAGGGTACGGCAAGGCATTGATGCTCGCCTCGCTTGGCGCACTCGACCCGGTGAATGCCATGCCGCAGGTGCTGATCGGCGATGCGGAATATTATGGCCGCTTCTTCGGTTTCAGCGCGAAACATACCGGTGACTGGTATTGCCCCGGTCCGTTCGACCGGGATCGCCTGCTCGTTCGCTGCGCCAATCCGGCAGTGCTGCCGCGAACCGGAATGCTGGGGCCGTGGTCCGGCTGAGGATTTGAGCGGGCTAAAGAATGGGCGGGGCCGGTGTAAATGATCGGGCGGGATTGAATGGCCGCTCTCCCTCTGCCATCTGATACGCAATGCCATACGACGCGCCGCCCGAACTTGAAAACCTGACCCTCGCGCAGATTGCCGAGCAGGTGAAACAACGCAAATTGCCCCCGGTGGAGGATTGGAGCCCGCAAAAGACGGGCAACAGCTTCATGCGGATCGCAGCGGACGGAACGTGGTTTCACGAAGGCGGCCGGATCAAACGCCCTGCCATGGTCCGTGCCTTTGCCGGATTGCTGATGCGCGATGCGCAGGGCCAGCACTGGCTGGTTACCCCGTTCGAGAAGCTGACGATCGAAGTCGAGGATGCCCCGCTGATCGCTACCGATGTGTCCGATGTCGGCGGCGCCCTCGGCTTCCGGATCAATACTGACGAACTGGTGCTGGCCGGGCCGGATAATCCGATCGCGGCGCGCGGCGATCTCGACACGCCGGCGCTATATCTGACCGTGCGGCGCGGGCTGGAGGCCCGGCTGAACCGCAGCACCTATCAGCAACTCGCCGAAATTGCGCTGGCGCAGGGTAACAACTGGACCGTAGCCAGCCAGGGGGCGATCTTCTCGCTGCTGCCATCATGAGCATGCTGTTCGATCATCTCAGCGCCTTGTTCGACCGGGGTCACGGGCTGGACCTGCCGGACCTGCGCGATGACAGCCACCTGGGCCCTGCCGGCAAACCCCGGCCCGCAGCGGTACTGATCGCAGTGACAGAGCGCGAAGAACCCGGGGTTCTGATGATCCATCGGCCGGAAGATATGCGCTCCCACCCCGGACAGGTCGCCTTTCCCGGCGGCAAGATCGATCCGGGCGAAAATGCGATTCAAGCGGCCTTGCGAGAGGCGAATGAGGAGCTTGGCATTCTGCGGCGCGATGTAAAAATTATCGGCGCGACTGACCGTTTCGGCACAGGTAGCGGTTTCGATGTGACCCCGGTGCTGGCGACAATCCCGCCCGACTTGCCCTTGGTGCCCAATCCAGCAGAGGTTTCAGACTGGTTCGAGGCACCGCTGCGCTTCATTCTCGATCCGGCGAACCATACGCCGCAGAGTACTTTCTGGCAGGGCCAACAACGCGATTACCTGGAAATTCCGTGGGAAGGTCGCCGCATCTGGGGCATCACCGCATCGATCATCGCCAACCTGTCGCGCCGCATTTCGCACGAGGGAGTGTCTCATGACTGAGCGCCTGCCCGCAGCCCCTTGGACCCGGCGCGAAGACCTTGCTGCAATGGTGGCTGCCCTGGGACCAGACAATGTCCGATGGGTCGGCGGGGCTGTGCGCGATACAATCCTGGGTGTGAGTGTGCAGGATATCGATGCGGCCACGCCATTGAAGCCGGAAGAGGTGATCGAACGGCTGAACGCGGCGGGCATCCGCACCATTCCCACCGGCATTGCCCACGGAACCGTGACCGCATTGATGCCGGCTGACGGGTATTCCGGCAATGTCGAGATTACGACTCTGCGCCACGACGTGTCCACCGATGGCCGCCGCGCCACGGTGGCATTTGCGCAGGATTGGCGGGAGGATGCCGCCCGGCGCGATTTCACCATCAATGCGCTGTTCGCCCATCCCGAAACGCTGGAAATTTTCGACTATTTCGGCGGGCTCGATGATCTGGCCGCAAAATGCGTGCGCTTCATCGGCGATGCCCGCCAGCGTATTGCCGAGGATCACTTGCGGATCCTGCGCTATTTCCGCTTCCAGGCGCGTTTCGGTGCGGAACTGAACCGGGAAGCGGAGGAAGCCTGCGCCCAATTGGCAGACACGCTGAAAGGCCTGTCGCGCGAGCGGGTCGGTTGGGAATTGCAGACGATGCTCCGCCTGCCTGACCCTTCGCCCACCATCGCCAGAATGCACCAATTGCGCGTGTTGCAGGTGGTATTGCCGGAAACCGGGCGGCAGGAGATAGAGGCAATGGCAAAGCTGGTCGCGGCAGAACAAGCATACAATATCGCGCCAGACGCGATGCGCCGCCTTTCCGCGCTGTTACCCGCCCTGCCCCCGATTGCTGCTGCCGTGTCCACGCGCCTGCGCCTGTCCCGCAGCCAGCGCGCGCGCCTGGCCTGCGCCGCCGAACGCGGGCCCGCCGATGCAGACAGCCCGCGCGCGCTGGCCTATCGCGAAGGCAGCCATTGTGCGATCGACCGGCTGCTGCTGATCGGAGCCGATCCCACGCCTGTAATTGGCTGGGATGCGCCCAAATTGCCGATTAAGGGCGGGGAGATCGTCCGGCGCGGTGTGCAGGCCGGGCCAGCGGTTGCGCGTATTCTGCAAAGTGTGGAGCGCCGCTGGCTGCAGGAGAATTTCCCCGATGCAGCCCGGGTTTCCGCCATTCTCGATGAGGAATTGGCGAAAGAATAAGTCCCTTATCAGTTATTTCATTGCTTATTCACATTTCCCACCCTACATGGCCCCCGACGTCCGGCGCATAATGAGTATGCGCACTCGGCTGCAAGCGTGAACTTCGCCGCTCCAAAATGGCAGAAGTCCCGTAGCCGACGCACGGCAAGCGTTATTCGCTAAGCTTCCCTTTTCACGCTTGGGTCGCAGACCCAAACTCTGCGCCCGGAATCCCGTTTTATCGGGATCCGTCTGGCGCGCCTTGAAAGTATTTATGTCCTATTTCAAACAACTCGGCCTGGCCGAACCACTTCTCCGTGCCCTGGAAACCAAGGGTTACACAGAGCCTACGCCTATCCAGAAGCAGGCGATTCCGCCGTTGATGGAAGGCCGGGATCTGCTGGGTATTGCCCAGACCGGCACCGGAAAAACCGCCGCATTCTCGCTTCCTTCACTGCATTATCTCGCCGCCAACCCGACGGGTAATTTCCCGTCCGGCTGCCGGATGCTGGTGCTGTCACCAACCCGCGAACTGGCGGCGCAGATTGCCGACAACATGGAAGGCTACGCCAAATATCTGAACCTGACGGTCCAGTGCATTTTCGGCGGACTTCCTGCTGGCAAACAGGCCCGCAAGCTGGTTCCCGGCTGTGATGTTCTGGTGGCAACACCGGGCCGCCTGCTCGATCTGATCGAACAGCGCGCGCTGACCTTGCGCCATGTCGAAATCTTCGTCCTCGACGAAGCAGATCAGATGATGGATCTCGGCTTCATCAAACCGCTGGCGCGCATTGCCGCCATGCTGCCAGAAGACCGGCAGAGCCTGTTCTTTTCCGCCACCATGCCAAAAGCCATTGCCGATCTGGGCAAACGCTTCATCAAGAACCCGGTACGGGTGGAGGTTGCCCCGCAATCGACCACTGCCGAACGGGTCGAACAATATGGCATCTACATCAACCAGGCCGAAAAACAGGCACTGCTGACACTGACGCTTAAGGCCGGCCTGGATGACAAGACCATCGACAAGAGCCTGGTTTTCACCCGCACCAAACACGGCGCGGACAAGGTCGTGCGCCATCTGGTTGCGGCCGGCATTAACGCCGCGGCCATCCACGGCAACAAGACGCAGGCCCAGCGCACCCGCGCGCTCGACGGGTTCCGCAACGGCAGCGTGCCCGTGCTGATCGCAACCGACATTGCCGCACGCGGAATCGATGTCACCGGCGTCAGCCATGTGTTCAATTTCGAAATTCCCAACGTGTCGGAACAATATGTCCACCGGATCGGCCGGACGGCCCGCGCCGGGGCGGACGGGATCGCGATTGCCTATATCGCGGCGGACGAAAAGCCCTTCATCAAGGGAATCGAACGACTTACGGGCGTAAAACTCACGCCGATGCCGCTGCCTGAAAACTTCCAGATGCTGGCAAGAACCCTGCCTGCTCCGGCGCCCAAACGTTCCGGCGCTGAACGTGCACCTGGCAATCGCGGCGGCGGCCAGGGTCGTAGCGGCGGCGGTCAAGGCCGTGGTCGCGGCGGCCAAGGCGGGGGCCAAGGTGGCGGCCGTGGTCGCAGCAGTAGCGGCGGCGGAAACCGCGCGCCCCGGACAGGCGAACGTACAGGCGAACGTAGCGGCGAAAATGCTGGCGGCGGCCGCCGGGATGGCGGACGCGGTCCGGTTACCAATCCGGTTGCGGCAGCCCGGCCCAATAACGGTCCGCGCAGCGGCGGCAGTGGTGGCGGCGGAAATCGCGCAGCTGCCCCGCGCAATAAATTTTGAGGTAGCCGGAACCCTTCACAGCAGCTTCATGTTCCAGGAATTATAAGGTTGACAGTTGCCAAGCTCTGTCCCGGAAGGGTAGGGCTTGGTATCCGGCCCCGAAAACATTCGGGTGCCGGACAGTATATTAGTCCGTCCCGCCGGGATGGGCCGATCCTGGGGCAACCCAGTATCGACAATATGCGATTACAACCTGTGCCGATCGCCACATTGGACACTCCAATGGCAGGGTGATCGTGCAACCTGTGTAAGTCTTAATGGAGTGACATAATGAAGTTTGCGAAACTGGCCGCTGCGACTGCGCTGGCGCTATCATCTATCCCTGCGCTGGCCGCTGGTCCAGAACTGGCAGTTGGATCAACCATTTACGGCCCTCAGGGCGAAGCGGTCGGCACGGTTGAAACCATAGCTGACGGGATCGTCACTGTGGATACCGGCAAACATAAGGCACCCTTGCCAGCCGACGTGTTCGGCACCAGCGATAAAGGCCCCACGATTACCGTGACCCAGGCCCAGATCAACGCAATGCTGGACGAGCAGATTGCCGCCGCAGCTACGCAGCGTGACGCTGCGCTGGTTGTGGGTGCAATGGTCCACACTGCAGGCGATCAGATGCTGGGCAACGTCAAGTCGGTCGATGGCGATGATGTCGTGGTCGAAATTGAAACCGGTTCGGTTGTTATGAAGCGCGAACATTTCGCGGTTAATGGCAATGGGACGCTGATTGCGCTGTTTACGATGGACCAGATCCAAGCTGCGGCGGAAGCTGCGGCTGCATCAAATACGGCTGCGGCTGCCAGCTAAATAATTCAGATAATCCCGATCAATTCGGATCGCAAAAAAGGGCCGGAGCCGACATTTAGTCTGCTCCGGCCCTTTTCATGTCAGAACTTGTTATCCCGTGGGAAGCCCTGCGGCGGCATCCGGCCTGCCGCGCCGCGGGCGACCTTCCATTGCCAGACATCCTTTTCCGTGCGCGTCCGGCCGCTGTCGCCGCCCATTGCCCAGCTAAGCCCTTCCTCGAGAGTGAAGGTAATGGCATCGGACATTCCGCCATCACGGTAACGCTGCAAAGTAACGCCCTGCCCGCGGCCCAGGATCGGCAATTCCTCCAGGCTGAAAATCACCAGTTTCCGGTTATCACCAACCACCGCGACATGATCGTGTTCAGTGGCGATTTCGGATACCACGACCAACCGGTTGTCACCCTTCAGATTGACCACTTGCCGGCCCTTGCGGGTTTCCGCGAGCAGCTCGTCGGTTTCTGCTGCAAAGCCCTTTCCATTGGCCGCAGCCAGCAGCAATTGCCCCTTCGGCCGGTGCACGACCACGCCGACAATCTGCGTGCCATTGTCGAAATCGAGCATATTGCGGATCGGTTCGCCAAAACCGCGCGCGCCGGGCAATTTGTCGCAGCCGAGGGTGTAAAACCGCCCATTGTCGAGCGCGATCAGCAATTTGTCGGTGGTCTGCGCATGCAGCGCATAGGCGGGACCGTCGCCTTCCTTGAACTTGAATTCCTTTTCCAGCGGTTCGTGCCCGCTGGCAGCCCGGATCCAGCCCTTGGCTGACAGGATAACAGTCACCGGCGCTTTCTCGATCATCGCATCCATCGAGAATTCGACCGTCGATGCAGCTTCTGCAATCGTCGTCCGGCGTGCGCCCAGTTTGGTATCCTCCGCATATTCCTTGCGCAGCGAATTGAGATCCCGCTTGATCCGGGTACGCTGGCGGGCGGGCGAGCCAAGCAGCGTTTCCAGATCGTCCTGTTCTTTCAGCAAATCATCCCGTTCGCCCCGCAGCTGCATTTCTTCCAGCCGCCGCAAACTGCGCAGCCGCATGTTGAGGATCGCTTCGGCCTGCCGGTCGGTCAGGCCGAATTCTGCCATCATGATCGGCTTGGGCTCATCCTCGGTACGGATGATTTCGATCACCCGGTCGAGATTCAGGAAGGCGATGATATAGCCTTCGACCAGTTCCAGCCGCGCCGCAATCTTGTCCAGCCGGTGCTGTGTTCGGCGCTGTAGAATATCGATCTGGCTGGTGACCCAGTTCCCCAGCAACTCCCTCAGCCCCATCACCATCGGAGTGCGAGTGGCATCCAGGACGTTGAGATTGAGGCTGAACCGGTTTTCGAGATCGGTCAGCTTGTAGATCGATTCCTTGAGCAATTCCGGATCGATATTGCGGCTGCGCGGGACCAGCACGATGCGGATTGCCTCGTCACTTTCATCGCGCACATCGTCCAGGATCGGCAGTTTCTTGTCCGCGATCAATTGGGCGATCTGCTCGATCAATTTGCCCTTTTGCACCTGATAGGGGATTTCGCTGATAACCAGCTGCCATTGTCCGCCGCCCAGCCGCTCTATTCCAGCCGCGCGGTCTTCGGCAGTCTCTGCCTCCAGCGCATGGAAACGGCCGCGCACACGGAAGGAACCGCGCCCGGTTTCATAGGCATGGGAAATCGCTGCCGGACTATCCACGATCAGGCCGCCGGTTGGCAGGTCCGGGCCGTGGAACAATTCCATCAGGCGGGCATGTTCGACATGGGGATTGTCGATCAGTTCCAGCGTGGCGTCGATCACTTCCGCGACATTATGGCTGGGGATGTTGGTCGCCATGCCCACTGCGATCCCGCTGGCACCGTTCGCAAGCAGATTGGGGAACAGACCGGGCATCAGCGCGGGCTCTTCATCCTCGTTATTATAGGTCGGGATAAAGTCGGCAGCGCCTTCATCCAGTCCCTGCATCAGCAGCATGGCGGTGCGAGTCAGCCGCGCTTCGGTATAGCGGTATGCAGCGGCGTTATCGCCGTCGATATTGCCGAAATTACCCTGCCCTTCGACCAGCGGATACCGCAGCGCAAAATCCTGTGCGAGGCGGACCATCGCATCATAGGCGGCGGTGTCGCCATGCGGGTGATATTTACCGATCACCTCGCCCACAACACGGGCCGATTTCTTGAAATTGTTGGTCGGATCCAGTTTCAATTGCCGCATCGTCCACAGCAGGCGGCGATGGACGGGTTTCAGCCCGTCCCGCAGATCCGGCAGCGAACGCGCCGTGATCGTGGACATGGCATAGACCAGGTACCGTTCCGACAGGGCGGAATCGAAGCTTTCGTTGATGATCGAATCAATCGGATCATCGCCATTTTTCTCAAGATCTGTGGTGGCCATGGGCACGCCCTATCACCGCCACGCAGCGCCTAACAATGCACAACAAGGCGCTTTCCCCGCTGATGAGCGAAATGGTGTGGATTACAGGTTAGGGTTAACCGAACTCGCCCGATTCTCGTGTTTGGAGCAATGCGGCCTGTATCTTGTTCAGTCTGCCCAAAATGGGGCGCCCCGCTCGCTGCTTCGGGCACCCTTCCGTCTAGATTTCACCAGTAGTCAGAGGCGCTGCATGTCCCGGCTTTCGGGCGGAATGCGTACTTCCAGCCCCTCAAGTTCCGGCCCGAGCATTATCTGGCAGGACAGGCGGCTGGTGCGGGTGACGCCGACTGCGAGATCGAGCATGTCTTCCTCTTCCTCGCTGGCTTGTTCCAGACGGTCGAACCATTCGGCGCTGACCACCACATGGCAGGTCGAACAGGCCATCTGGCCTTCGCAGGTTCCCTCCAGCGGCATGCCGGCGGCTTGCGCGACATCGAGCAATGACAGCCCCTCGCCTGCCTCGGTTTCGGTCACTTCGCCGTTCGCGGCTATGAATCTGACGCTTACCATCTGGCTCCTTAATTGACTCCTTGTGCGGCCGCAGCCGCATTGAGCCTTTCGGCAGCATCCTCGATCTGGTCGGGTGTCGTATAGCGCCCGTATCCAAGCCTTATCGAACTCTTTGCGGACGCCCTGTCAAGTCCGATGGCCTGCAACACATGGCTGGGGCGCCCTGATCCGCTGGCGCAGGCGGACCCGGCGGAGAAGCAGATATTACGGCATTCGGACATCAACCGGGCCACATCCAGCCCTTCGCGGCGCAGGTTGAGATTGCCATGCCAACGGGCGTGCTCGCCGCCGTTAAGCGTCCATCCGGCAAACAGTGTTCGGGCCAGAACCCACAGCGCTTCCACATGGTCGGCGTCCTGTTGCATCCGCTCCGCCGCCAGCTTGGCTGCCGCGCCGAACCCGGCACACAGTGCGGGGCTGAGGGTGCCGGATCGCAAATCGCTTTCCTGACCGCCGCCGTAAAGCAGGGGGTCAAGCTCCACACCGTCGCGGATCCACAGCGCGCCGATCCCTTTGGGACCGTGAATCTTGTGCGCCGAAACCGCGATGAAATCCGCTGCGCCCGGGATCGTCATGCGCCCATATCCCTGAACCGCATCGCACAGCACCAGCGCGCCTTTCTCGCGGGCAATCGCGGCAATATCCGCCAGCGGGTTTATCGCGCCGATCTCGTTATTGACCAGCATCGCGGCGATGACCCCGGTGTTCTTGGTAGCTGATTCGCGCAACGCCGCGAGATCACCCCGCCCATCGCGTTCGACTGGCAGGACAGTGAATTTGCGGTCCTGCGCCTCAACCGCACGGGCGCAATCGAGCACAGCGGCGTGCTCCGCTGCAAAGGTCAGCACATCACCCTTCGATCCGCGCAGCACGGTATTGAGCGCCTCGGTCGCGCCGCTGGTAAATATCACCTTGCCGCCCGGCGGGAACAGCGCCGCCACCCGGTCCCGCGCCAGTTCCACCGCCGCTGCCGCCTGCCGCCCCATCGCATGGGCGCTATGCGGATTGCCGAAGCCAATTCCGTCCGGCCCGTCCAGCCAGCGCAGCATCGCATCGCGCGCCTCCGGCGCCAGCGGCGTGGTGGCCTGGTAATCGAGGTAGATCATGCCGAACCTCTCGCCATTTCCGACCAGACTTCGCAGAACCGCTCCACCTCGCCGCGCGCGGTGTTCCAGCCGAAACTGACCCTGATCATCCGGGAGGCCGTATCATCGTCGAGGCCCATCGCTTCCAATACATGGCTTTTCTTCAGCGTCCCGCTCGAACACGCGCTGCCTTGCGAAACCGCAATCCCGGCCATGTCTAACCGCATCAATTGTGCACTACCGCTCATGCCCGGCATGGCCAGCGCGCGGACATAGGGTGTGGGATCGGCCAGACGGTCCGCCAGCCAGATACCGCCAAGTTTGCGGCAATCTTCCGCCAGGGCATCCAGCGGTTCCAGTATACGCGGGTCGATGTAGGGGGTGCCGCCCGCTTCCAATGCGGCCGCCATGCCCATGATGGCCGGCAGGTTCTCCGTCCCGCGCCGGTAGCCGCGTTCATGCCCGCCGCTGGGCGTGATGACCGAGAAATCTTTAAGCAACAGCGCGCCAACCCCGACCGGGCCGCCGAACTTGTGCGCCGAGATGATCGCCATGTCGCATGGCGGCAAAGTAAACTTGCCCGCACCCTGCGCGCAATCGGCGATCAGCAGGCCGTCTGCGCCCATAACCAACCGAGCCACTTCTTCAAGCGCTTGCCGGTTGCCGGTTTCGGAATTGACCTGCTGCACGGCGACTACCGGCCGCTCCCGCTGAATCGCTTCGGCCAAAATTTCCAGATCGACGGCGCCGTCGCTGGTTACCGGCACACGCTCCGCTTCGGGTGCTGCCTGCAGGACTGCATCATGCTCCACCGAACTGACCAACCGTGCGCCGCCTGACGCGCGGCGCAGCGCAATATCCGCCGCCTCACTCGCGCCGCTGGTGAAGATCACTTCACCGTCCCAGCCCAGGGCAGCCTTCACCCGCGACCGGGCGTCCTCCAGCGCAGCTTTGGCTTTCCGTCCTTCGGCATGCGGGCTTGATGGGTTGGCCCACATCGCAAAACCTGCCTGCATCGCGGCCAGGGCTTCCGGGCGGATCGGCGTGGTTGCGGCATGGTCGAGGTAGATGCGGGTAATGGCGGGGCTCGTCTTCTATTGGGTCAGGATGATTGCAGGAATTGCGAATTGCAGTTTTGTCACTATATAGCCACCAACTCGGTCCGCGCTACCCGCGCCCGCCTAACTTCTGACAGGTCCAAAGAATGCCATCTGTGATTTTCCCCGGCCCGGAGGGCCGACTTGAAGGCCGTTATTCCCCTGCCCCGCGTCCGCGTGCGCCGGTTGCGATGATCCTGCATCCGCATCCCCAGGGTGGCGGCACGATGAACGAGCGGATTACCCAGCGGCTTTACAAGACCTTCTCAGATCGCGGATTTGCCACATTGCGGTTCAATTTCCGCGGTGTCGGCCGTAGCCAGGGCAGTTTCGATAACGGGGTCGGCGAATTGTCCGATGCCGCTGCCGCGCTAGACTGGGTCCAGTCGATCCATCCCGAAGCGCAGACAACCTGGGTGGCCGGTGTTTCCTTCGGCGCGCTGATCGGCATGCAATTGCTGATGCGCCGACCTGAAGTGCGCGGGTTCATCTCCGTCGCACCGCCCGCCAATATGTATGATTTCAGCTTCCTTGCGCCGTGCCCGGCCTCCGGCATCTTCATTCAGGGCGTGGCAGATACGGTTGTTCAACCGAGCGCCGTGCAGAAGCTGGTGGATAAATTGCGCACGCAAAAGCACATCACGATCCACCACGAGGAAATTCCCCGTGCCAATCACTTCTTCGAAAACGAACAGGAAGAATTGATGGCCTCGGTCGACAATTATCTCGATTTCCGCCTCTCGCCGGATTGCCCGATCAAGTGAGACACCGGGCGGTTTTTCCCCGCCTTTCCCGCCAAACTCCAATGGCTTGAACGAATCAGGTGGCATTTTGCTACGCGAAACCTCTTGCTCACCGTATGTGATGTTGTAACATTGCAATTACGGGAGTGGCCGCACCGGAGAACCGGGCGGCGCAGTCAGGAGAGAGGAAGCGTCATGGCATATCTCAATCAGGCACAGGCGAAGAACAGGAAGAGCGCGGTCATTATGGTTGGCGCGATCCATGCCGTCATCGGCTATGGATTGATTGTCGGACTGGCTCCGGGACTATTTGATCCGCCCGCACCAAAGCCTTTTATCGGAACACAAATCCCGCTGCCACCGGTTCCGCCGCCGCCTGAAACAGACCCGCAACCCACCGAGCTGACAAAGCCGGTCACACCGCCCATCTACACCCCGCCCAGCGCACAGGACATTAACCCGAACCCGATTCAGATTGACACGACCACAATTATCTTGCCGCCGTTCGATCCACCACCGCTGGCCCAGGGCACGGTCGGTCCTCCGAAGCCCTTTACTTCAGCTACGCCGCCCAGCTTCACCCCGGTCGATGTGAAGCCGCGCAATGATCCAGGGGCATGGGTCACCACCAGTGATTACCGATCCAGCTGGATCAACCGCGAGATGATCGGGACGACCGGGTTCAAGGTGCAGGTTGGCACCGATGGCCGGGCGGAATCCTGCCTGATCACCCGTTCCAGCGGGCATGATGCGTTGGACCAGGCAACCTGCGCCTTGATCAGCAAGCGCGCGCGGTTCCAGCCGGCGAAGAACAGCAAGGGCGAGAATATCGGAGGCAGCTACTCCAGCTCGGTCCGCTGGCAACTGCCGAATTAGGCGCGCCTATTCGGACAATTGCTGGTCCAGCGGGGCATTCCCCTGACTGTCCGGCACAATCCAGATCGCAACATTGCCGATCGCCACCAACGCCAGGATCACCATCAGGATGACCTGGCGTTTTGGTCCGCCGCGCCGATGGAGCAAAAATGCACCGCCAAGCAAAGCGATAGCGGCCAGAACAAGGATCGAAAGGACTGTATCGGTTGCCATCCCTGCACCTTAGCCCGAAGCGGGGATGGGGTGAAGCGAGCTTTGCGACATATGCCCAAATGAGGTTTGACACCGGGACTGCGTAGCGCCAGACATTGGCAATGACATCTCCCAACATCCAAAAATTCACCCGCAGGCAAACCCTGGCTGGACTGGGCGCAGGCGTCTCGATTCTCGCCCTGCCTGGCTGCGTCCAACAGGCCGCCGCGCAGATGGCGGCACCCCCGCTCGCCGAACCTGTCGGCGCGCAATTGCTCGACGAGATTGCCTATAACCTGCTGGCGCATGAACCGGAACGGGCAACCTCGCTCGGCGTTGATGTGGGCAGATATGCCGCGCTTCGATCACAGATGGAGGACCAGTCGCAAGCGGGGCAAGATGCCTTTGCCGCAACCCTGCGCACTGACCTCGCCCGGGTCCGTGCCGCCGATACCAGCGCGCTCGACCCGGCAACGCGCACCAGCTTCGAAGTGGTCGAAAGCGCCTATGCCACCGCGCTCGATGGCTTTGCCCTGCCCTATGGCGATGTCGCTGTCGGCAGCTGGCGTAATTCGCCTTATGTGGTGATCCAGAATGTCGGGTCCTATATCGATCTGCCGCGCTTCTTTGATTCCACGCAGCCGCTGAATAGCGCAGGCGATGCCGAGGCATATATCGCGCGTCTGACTGCGGTTCCGGGTGTCCTTAACGGCGAATTGGAACGGATGAAGGCGGCGACCGATATGGGCGTGGTCCCGCCAGATTTTCTGTTGGCCAAGGCAGTCACGCAAATGAAGGCCACGCTGCAAGATGCAATGCAGGGCGGTTCGCTGGTGGCCCCGCTCGCCGCATCGGAAATCGGCAAGGGAGTATCAGGCCAGGCGGACGAAATCGTCAAAACCACGATCGCACCTGCGCTCGAGGCGCAATTGGCTGAATTGTTCCGCCAGCAGACGGTGGCAACTTCCGATCCCGGCATGGCGGCCCGTCCGCATGGTGATGAATATTACGCATGGGCCCTGCGCGCCAGCACCACCACCAATCTGACACCGGATGAAGTGCATCAGCGCGGGCTGGAAGAACTTGCCTCGCTGCATGCACGGATGGACCCGATCTTGCGCAGTCTTGGCTATACCAACGGAACAGTCGGCGCACGGATGAATGAATTGGGCAGCGATCCGCGCTTCAAATTCGCCGAAGGTGACCCCGGCCGCGCCGAGATCATGAGCTTTATCGAAGACCGTATCGCGTGGATAAAATCGCAAATGCCGCGGGCGTTCAACACGCTGGTCGATCCCAATCTCGAGGTGCGCCGCATCCCCGCGGCGGAGGAACTGGGCGCACCGGGGGCCTATGGCGGCGCTGGTTCCAAGGATGGCACGATTCCCGGCCGGATGTGGATCAACCTGCGCACCACCGATCTGCACCGCAAATATGATCTGGCGGATCTGGTCTATCACGAAACAATCCCCGGCCATGTGTGGGAAGGGGAATATTCCAACACCCTGCCGCTGATCCGATCGATCCTGGCATTCAACGCATTTTCCGAAGGCTGGGCGCTGTATGGCGAACAATTGGCGGATGAACTGGGCGCCTATGAAGATTATACGGTTGGCAGGCTGGGGTATCTTCAGTCACTCGCCTTCCGCGCCTGCCGCATGGTGGTGGACACCGGGCTCCATTCCAAGGGGTGGAGCCGCCAGAAAGGCGTCGATTTCTTCGTCACCGAAAACGGCAGCAAGGTCGAAGAAGTGGCGAGCGAGGTCGACCGCTATTGCAGCTGGCCCGGCCAGGCCTGCGGTTACAAGGTCGGCCACAGCGAAATCGTGCGCCAGCGCGGAATTGCGCAAACGGCGCTGGGCAGCAAGTATGATTTCAAGTCGTTCAACGATGCCGTTGTCCTTGGCGGGAACGCACCGCTCGATGTGATGGCCAACAATGTTTCGCGCTATGTGGCGGGCGCGCGGGTTCAATAGCCAATCTACAGGGGTTTATCCGGCGGCGAACCCGGACGATAACGCCCCGAAAAAAATCGGACCACACGGTCGGGGCGCCGGATGGGCATGCGCGCACCGGGGCTGGCGGGTGTTCGTCTGTTGCGACTGACCGGTTCGCCATTCCGCAGCGAGCGCCGGTTCGGCCTTTGATCGGGTCGACATTGCCGCAGGTCAAGGCTCGCAAAAGCACCCGGGGCAATCCGCAGCTGATCCGCCGCGCCACCGCCGGCCCGCGGCGGTAATGGACTGGATCCAGAACCACTGGCGAACCGGACATTCGACCTTCGAGTCCGGTGATGTGCTGTACAGGCGGCATGGACTGCCCGCCGCGCGCATCACCCCGACCGTATTCCCGCCGGAACAATCCGGCAGGCGGAGGAGGAGATGCTATCGATCGCACACCCCCGGTCCTGACCTCTCCTGTCGGAAAAGCTGCGGCGATATAACCTATTTGGTTATTAAAGTCAAGATATTTTGCCACTTTGCATCGCCTTGCACTTATCCGGGTGCTGCGCCTGTCCTCGCCGCTGGAGGGTTTCACGCAGCGGAAGGTTTCGCGCAAAGACGCCGATATCCGCAGAGACGCAGAAAAGTGGCACCAGCAGCAGGGCTGTTTTCTGGCCGCAGATGCCCGCGCAATCATGCTTGGCGTCTTTGCGTCTTTGCGCCTTTGCGGGAAAATTCCCGGGTGCCTGGAATCAAGTATCGCGTCCCCTATTTGAATGAAGGGGGTGTTGCACGTGTCACCGTGATTTCCGTTCAAATGTCCGAAACGTCAGGCAGACCGCTGGGTAATGATAGTTGTCTAGGGACGCTTGAGATGAAAAGCAGGCGGACGCTTAAATCACAAAAACGTGGCCCAAAACCAAAAATCCGGATAATTTCGTGAATTTAGTAAACTGGCTCCGTAATTAGTAAACTGGCACCGTAATTCCAGCTTCAACCTTGTCTTGTTTCGCCCGCGAGAAGCCGGTGCTCGTCAACGCTGCGCTTCATTTCCTGAGCTTGGAGGTGGAGCGCCTTGCCGCTGAGGCGGATTTCACGGCTTTGCTGAAAATAGCCAAGTACCAGCCATAGGAAGGCCACCGGGCTCGCCACCCCGCCGAGGAAATCGCCCAACTCGTTGAGGCGCAAGTCGGCAGGATTTTGCTGTTGTACGACGAGATATATTATCAACGTGGCGAAATAGGCTGAACTAACCGCCAGCCCGATCAACGGCAGGCGGCGACGCTCCTTCGTATGGTCTAATTCGTTCGCTGCGCTGCTATCCGGCACGGCGGTATCTCCCTTTATATATTATTCGCAGGGTGCAGTATCGAACAGCGTTTGTCGAGGCCGCCGTCCGGGGCGGCCTTGGCTCAGTTCCGCCGCCCGTCGGGCTCCTTCGCGACCCCCTTGAACGGCTCGCCATCGCTCTTGACGTCCATGAACTTACCGCCATCTTTGCGCGAGCGCTTGGTCCACAGGTCGGTTTTTGGATTCTTAATCTGGGTTCGGGCATCAATCGAGCCAATGCGGTGGTTTTTGCCGGTGTTCTTCGCCATCTTTTTTCTCCTTGGT
>JAGXGU010000046.1 GCA_024636575.1 Altererythrobacter sp. | reverse complement strand
TCTGTATGTCCTCGCGATCAGTTCGCTGGGTGTTTACGGCGTGGTTATCGCGGGCTGGGCGTCCAATTCAAAATATCCGTTCTTTTCCGCGATGCGCGCTGCCGCACAGATGATTTCCTACGAAGTCTCGATCGGGTTCATCCTGATCTGCGTGGTGCTGTGGGCGGGCACGTTCAACCTCAATGGCATCATCGAGGCACAACGCGGCCATGGGCTGGGTTTCGTCAACGCCTTCGTTTTCAACCCGCTGATGTTCCCGATGTGGGTGCTGTTCTTTATCTCCAGTCTGGCGGAAACCGCACGCGCGCCGTTCGATCTGACCGAAGCGGAATCCGAACTCGTGGCCGGGTATCAGACCGAATACAGCTCGATGAGCTTCGCGCTGTTCTGGCTCGGCGAATATGCCAACATCCTGCTGATGTGCATGCTCAACGCGATCCTCTTCTTCGGCGGGTGGCTGCCGCCGTTCGACTGGGAACCGCTGTACTTGGTGCCGGGCTGGATCTGGCTGTTCGCCAAGACCTTCATGTTCTTCTTCATGTTCAGCTGGATCTGGGCAACCGTCCCCCGCTACCGCTATGACCAACTGATGCGCCTGGGCTGGAAAATCTTCCTGCCGTTGAGCCTCGGCTTTGTCGTGCTGATCAGCGGCTATCTTATGGCAACGGGTCATTATTCATGAGCACCCTCACACACCTCATCAAATCCTACACACTGTGGGATTTCCTGAAAGCGCATGCGCTGACCTTGAAGTATTTCTTCAAGCCCAAGGCGACAATCAACTATCCGTTCGAGAAGAACCCGCTGTCCCCGCGTTTTCGCGGTGAGCATGCGCTACGCCGTTATCCCAATGGCGAGGAGCGCTGCATTGCGTGCAAATTGTGCGAGGCAGTTTGCCCGGCGCAGGCGATTACCATCGAGAGCGAACCGCGCGAGGATGGCAGCCGCCGCACCACGCGTTACGATATCGACATGACCAAGTGCATTTACTGCGGGTTTTGTCAGGAAGCCTGTCCGGTGGATGCCATCGTCGAAGGGCCGAACTTCGAATATGCGACCGAAACGCGCGAAGAACTGCTGTACGACAAGACCAAATTGCTCGGTAACGGGGACAAGTGGGAGCGTGCGATTGCCGCAAACCTTGAAGCCGATGCACCGTATCGCTAACGCGCGCGCTCAGGAACAACGGGGCTTATGATCCAGATTTTCGCTTTTTACCTATTTGCGGTGCTGCTGATTGCCGCCGGTACGCTGACGATCATGTCGCGCAATCCGGTGCATTCGGTACTGTGGCTGATCGTGTCCTTCTTCAATGCAGCGGGCCTGATGGTGCTGGTGGGCGCGGAGTTTATCGCGATGCTGCTGGTGATCGTCTATGTCGGCGCGGTGGCGGTGCTGTTCCTGTTCGTCGTCATGATGCTGAACATTGATTTCGCCGAATTGCGCGCCGGATTCATGAAAAATTTCCCGCTCGGAATCGCGATTGCTTTGGTGTTGCTGGCGGAATTGATCCTCGGGATCGGCGCCTACGGCGCGGGTGTGCTGGAATTGGGCACGCCTGATGGCAGCGCCGCGCCGATGACGGACAAGAGCAATATCGAGAACATCGGCGCGCTGCTTTACACCGACTATCTGTTCCTGTTCGAGGCGGCCGGGCTGATCCTGCTCGTCGCGATGATCGGCGCCATCGTGCTGACCCACCGCGAACGCGCATCGGGCCCGCACCGCGGCCACCAGGACATCGGCAAGCAGAACCGCCGCCGTCCGGAAGATGCTACGATCAATACACGTCCCGAAGTGGGCAAGGGGGTGAAATTGTGATCCTTCGACAAGCTCAGGATGAGCGGACATCAGGAACTGCACGGTCATGATCGGAATCGAACATTATATTGTCGTCAGCGCGATATTGTTCGTGCTGGGCGTGCTGGGGATTTTCCTCAACCGCAAGAACGTGATCGTCATCCTGATGGCGATCGAGCTGATCCTGCTGTCGGTGAACATCAATCTGGTCGCATTCAGCGCCTTTCTCGGCGATCTGACCGGGCAGATTTTTGCAATGTTCGTGTTGACCGTTGCTGCCGGGGAAGCCGCCATCGGGCTGGCAATTCTGGTGATTTATTTCCGGCAGCGCGGCACGATTGCGGTTGATGATGTCAACCGGATGAAGGGTTGACCGCTGTGAACTCCATCCTCCTCATCGTTTTCCTGCCCTTGCTGGCGGCCATCATCGGCGGGCTGGGCAATCGCGCGCTGGGCAATCTGCCAGTCAAGCTGATTACCACCGGCGCGCTGTTCGTTTCCTGCGCGCTAAGCTGGCCGATCTTCCTCGGTTTTGTCGCCGGGGATGCTACCGCCACGGTGGTTCCGGTGATGCAATGGGTCCAATCGGGCAGCCTCAGTTTCGACTGGGCGCTGCGGGTTGACGCGCTGACGGCGGTGATGCTGGTGGTGATCACCAGTGTTTCCGCGCTCGTCCACCTTTATAGCTGGGGCTATATGGATGAAGATCCGGACCAGCCGCGGTTCTTCGCCTATCTCAGCCTGTTCACCTTCGCGATGTTGATGCTGGTGACTGCCGATAATCTGGTCCAGATGTTCTTCGGCTGGGAAGGGGTAGGCCTAGCGTCCTATCTGCTGATCGGGTTCTGGTTCAAGAAGCCGAGCGCCAATGCCGCCGCGATCAAGGCCTTTGTGGTCAACCGCGTGGGCGATCTTGGTTTCATGCTGGGTATTTTCGGCACATTCGTGGTGTTCGGCACCGTGTCGATCCCGGAAATTCTGGCGACTGCGCCGTCGATGAGCGGTTCGACGATCGGTTTCCTAGGTTACCGGATGCACACCATGGATGTGCTGTGCATCCTGCTGTTCATCGGCGCGATGGGCAAATCGGCCCAGCTTGGCCTGCACACCTGGCTGCCCGACGCGATGGAAGGCCCGACCCCGGTGTCGGCCCTGATCCACGCGGCGACCATGGTGACCGCGGGCGTGTTCATGGTCTGCCGCCTGTCCCCGATGTTCGAAGCTGCGCCGATTGCGCTGGGCATGGTGATCTTTGTCGGCGCGGCCACTTGTATTTTCGCAGCGACGGTTGGCACTACGCAGTGGGATATCAAGCGTGTCATCGCCTATTCCACCTGTTCACAGCTGGGTTACATGTTCCTCGCCGCGGGCGTTGGCGCGTATGGCGCGGCGATGTTCCACCTGTTCACCCATGCCTTCTTCAAGGCGCTGCTGTTCCTCGGCGCGGGCAGTGTGATCCATGCGATGCACCACGAACAGGACATGCGTTATTACGGCGGACTGCGTAAACAGATCCCGCTCACCTTCCTTGCCATGCTGGCCGGAACGCTGGCGATCACCGGGGTCGGGATATACTGGCTGCACGCCGGTTTCGCGGGCTTTCATTCCAAGGACGCCATTCTCGAAGTGGCCTTCGCGCGCGGGACAGAATTGTCGCAATTCGCCTTCTGGATGGGTGCCTTTGCCGCGCTGCTGACCAGTTTCTACAGCTGGCGGCTGATGTTCCTCACCTTCTGGGGCAAGCCGCGCTGGGCAGAAAGTGAGCATATCCAGCACGCGGTCCATCATGGCCATGACGATCCCGAGACGCATAATCCATCGGCGCAGGAAGCCGTCGGAGAAGAGGCGGTCCATGCGGCGCCTTCACCGGATCTGCATGACGGTACGGCGGGGTATCACCCGCATGAAAGCCCGATTACGATGCTGATCCCGCTTGGGGTATTGACCCTGGGCGCGGTGTTTGCCGGGTTCGCTTTCAACCCACAGTTCCTCGACAGTGCAGAATTCTGGGGCGGATCGATCCATTATAACGAGAATTTGATCCACGCCATGCACGCGGTTCCGCTGTGGGTGAAACTGACCGCGACATTCGTGATGCTGCTCGGGCTGTTCGGGGCGTGGCTGGCCTATATCCGTGACACGTCGATCCCTGGCAAATTTGTCGAACAGTTCCGGCTGGTGCACCGCTTCGTGTACAACAAATGGTATTTTGACGAGCTGTATGATTTGATCTTCGTCCGCCCGGCGTTCTGGCTTGGCCGCAAATTGTGGAAGACCGGTGACGAGGGCATAATCGACCGCTTCGGCCCGAATGGCGCGGCGTGGCTGGTGCTGAAAGGCACCGGGGCTACGAAACGCGTGCAATCGGGCTATCTGACTTCTTATGCGCTGATCATGCTGCTCGGATTGATCGCCGCCGTCACGTGGGTGCTAATCTGATGGGCGGTTTTCCCATACTTTCCGTAATGCTGCTGGTGCCGCTGCTGGCAGCGATCGCCTGTCTGTTTGTCGAGGCGAAACCCGCACGCAGCATTGCGCTGGGCGCGACATTGGTCAATCTGGCGCTCGGCATCCTGCTGTGGGTCAATTACGATATCGGCGGGGCGCAATGGCAGTTCACCGAAAACGTGGCGCTGTTCGCGGGCTTCAATTACGCCTTGGGGATCGACGGGATCGCCTTGCTGCTGATCGTGCTCAGCACGTTCCTGATGCCGATCTGCATCCTGGCGAGCTGGGAATCGATCACCACCCGCGTTGGCGAATATATGGCCGCGTTCCTGATCATGGAACTGCTGATGATCGGCGTGTTTTCCGCGCAAGATCTGTATCTGTTCTACATCTTCTTCGAAGCGGGCCTGATCCCGATGTATCTGATCATCGGTATCTGGGGCGGAACCAACCGGATTTACGCCAGCTACAAATTCTTCCTCTACACTTTGCTTGGCTCGGTGTTGATGCTGATCGCGATGATGTGGATGACGGGTCAAGCGGGGACGACCGACATCCCGACGCTGATGAATTACGATTTCCCGGCCGGGGCGCAGACATGGCTGTGGCTGGCATTCTTCGCCAGCTTCGCGGTCAAAGTGCCGATGTGGCCGGTGCATACCTGGCTGCCCGATGCCCACGTCCAGGCACCCACCGCGGGTTCAGTGATCCTCGCCGGGGTCTTGCTCAAGATGGGCGGATACGGTTTCATCCGTTTCAGCCTGCCGATGTTCCCCGAAGCATCCGCGCAATTCGCCTGGCTGATATACATCCTGTCGATGGCGGCAGTGGTGATCACCAGCCTGATCGCGCTGGTACAGAACGACATGAAGAAGCTGATCGCCTATTCCTCGGTCGCGCATATGGCGATCGTTACGGTCGGGCTGTTTTCTTTCAACGTACAGGGCCTCGAAGGTTCGATGATCGTGATGCTCAGCCATGGTCTCGTGTCGGCGGCACTGTTCCTGTGTGTCGGCGTGATTTACGACCGGTTGCATACGCGCGAGATTGATCGCTACGGCGGGCTCAGCATCAATATGCCGAAATATGCAGTGCTGTTCTTGCTGTTCACCATGGCGAGTATCGGTCTGCCGGGAACCAGCGGTTTCGTCGGTGAATTCCTGTCGCTGGCCGGAATCTACGAGGTTTCCAGTCTGGTGACCCTGGTTTGCACCACGGGTATCATCCTTGGCGCTGGGTATATGCTCTATCTCTACCGCCGGGTTGCCTTTGGCGTCCAGAAGAATGCCGACGCGGCAGCAATGAAGGACATCGGTGTGCGCGAGTGGCTGATGCTCGGCCCCATTGCCGCTGCGGTGTTGTGGATGGGGGTTTACCCGGAGAGTTTCCTCGCCCCGATGCGCGGCGATATTGCTGCGCTGGATGCAAGGCTGGCCCGCGCCGCGCCCGAAGGTGACGCGAAACTGGCGGTCGGCACCCCGCGCGCCGGAGCAGCCAATGCGATGCCGCATGTCGGCAGCGGTCACGAAGAAGAAGCCGCTGAGGGAGCGCACTAATGAATTACGGCATCTCCCTATACCTGACCGGGCCGGAAATCTTCCTGTCCATATCCGGCCTGATCCTGACCCTGATCGCCGCATGGGGCGGCCAGAAATCAGCGCGGCTGAGCACGATCCTTGCGGCCGGCGCGCTGGTCGGCGCGGCTGTGATCACCGCCAACCTGCTGGTCAACCCATCTTTCGAACAGGGCGGCGATGCCTTCGGCGGGCTGTACCGGATGGATGCATTCGGAAGCGTGGCCAAATTGCTGATCTACCTTGCGGGTATCGGCTGTCTGGTCGTGACCCCGCGGTTTTTCGATCAGGGCAGGGAATACCGGCCGGAATATCCGCTGCTGGTGGTGTTCGCCTCGGTCGGCATGGGCATGATGGTTTCCGCCACCGATCTGATGACGCTGTATATCGGCCTCGAACTCAGCAGCCTGTCATCCTATGTGCTGGCGTCTTTTTCCCGCAGCGATGAACGCTCGGCGGAAGCGGGCCTTAAATATTTCGTCCTTGGCGCACTGGCCAGCGGGATATTGCTTTACGGGATGAGCCTGGTGTACGGTTTTTCCGGCAGCACCAGCTATCTGTCCATCCGGCCCGCATTCGAGGGCACGCTGGGCACCGGCGCGCTGCTGGGGATAATCTTCGTTCTGGCGGGTCTTGCCTTCAAGATTTCTGCCGTGCCGTTCCATATGTGGACGCCGGACGTGTATGAGGGCGCGCCAACGCCGGTCACGACCTTCTTCGCCACCGCGCCGAAAGTCGCCGCAATTGCGATGACCGCGCGGATCACGCTGGACGCTTTCGGCAATCAGGCGGATGCGTGGCGGCAAATCATCATCTTTGCCGCGCTTGCTTCCATCGTGGTTGGCGCGCTGGGCGCGATCGGGCAGACCAATATCAAGCGGCTGCTGGCCTATTCATCGATCAACAATGTCGGCTTTATCCTGATCGGCCTTGCTGCCGGGACGGTAGCAGGTGCCAGCGCGATGCTGGTCTATCTGGCGATCTATGTCGCCATGTCGCTCGGCAGTTTTGTCGCGGTGCTGATGATGCGGGACAAAGACGGCAAGCAGGTCGAAACGATGGCGGATATTGCCGGTCTATCGCGGGCAAAGCCGATGCTGGCGCTGTGCCTTGCCGCAATGATGCTCAGCCTTGCGGGAATTCCGCCGCTGTTCGGGTTCTGGGGTAAATTCGTGGTGTTCCAGGCGGCGGTGGAGGCTGATCTGCTGGTCCTGGCAGCCATCGGTATCGCGGCGAGTGTGATCGGCGCATTTTATTACCTCAAGATCGTCAAGATCATGTATTTTGACGAGCCTGCCGATGTGGTGACGGGCGAAAATGGCATTGCCCATTGGGCAGTGCTTGGTGTGACAGCGATCATCGTTTCGCCGCTGGGCTATCTCCTGACAAAGCCGATGGGCGCATTGGCGGACCGGGCTGCAGCAGCCCTGTTCGCCGTGGTTTGATCCGCGCAGCTTGATTGAAACTGTTTCCCGGACCGGCTCGACCAATGGCGATCTTTCCGCCCGCCTGAAGGCTGGCGAACGTATCGCCGAAGGTCACTGGCTGGTGGCAGACCGGCAAATTGCCGGCCGCGGTCGGCATGGGCGCGAATGGTTTGACGGCCTCGGAAATTTCATGGGCTCGACCGTGGTTCACCTGCAGGCCGGGGATCCTTTCCCGCCGACGCTTGCTTTGCTGGCGGGCCTTGCCACCTATCAGGCGGTACTGCCGCATTGTCCTGACCCGCTGCCGCTTCGCCTCAAATGGCCCAACGATCTGATGTTCTCCGCTGCGAAGCTGGCGGGCATCCTGCTGGAACGGGAAGGGGATAGCGTCATCGTGGGCATCGGGGTCAATCTGGCTGCTGCGCCGCAGGTTCCCGGGCGAGAGACGATTGCGCTGGCAAAATTCGGGCCTGCGCCGGACCGTGATTTGTTTGCCAGTTCCATTGCCGGAATTTTCGCCGATGAATTGCAGCGGTGGCGCACCTATGGCACGCAACCTCTCATCAATCGCTGGGAAAGCGCGGCCCATCCAAAGGCTACGCCGTTGACCGTGAACGAACAGTCCGACGGGATCATCAGCGGGGTTTTCGACGGCCTGCTGCCTGATGGTTCACTCCGTCTGCGCTTGGCGGATGGCACCTGGCGTGCCATCCACGCCGGCGATGTCATGCTTGCCTGAAGGAAATACCCATGCTGCTCGTCGCAGATGTCGGAAATACCAATGTCGTGTTCGCCCTGTTTACCGGAAACACGGTGCGCGCGCGCTGGCGGATTGCCACTGATCCGCGCCGGACAGGCGATGAATATGCCGTCTGGCTGACTCAATTGCTCGCGCTGGAGGGAATTGAGCGCAAGGAAGTGAACCGTTTCATAATCGGTTCGGTGGTCCCGCGCGCGATCCATAATCTTACCGTGCTGAGCGAGAAATATTTCGGTGTCACCCCGATGATCGCGGGCGAGGGGGATGCCGCGTGGGGCATTACCGTGGATGTGGACGAGCCGCGTTCGCTGGGCGCTGACCGCGCGCTCAACGCGATTGCCGCCCATGCGAAATATGATGGGGACCTGATCATTATCGATTTCGGCACCGCGACCACTTTTGATGCGGTAGATTTCACCGGAGCGTATAAGGGGGGCGTCATCGCGCCGGGAATCAACCTGTCGCTCGATGCATTGGTGGCGGGCACCGCCAAACTGCCGCGGATCGCCATAGAGGCTCCGCGGACGACCAGTGTGATCGGCCGCAATACCGAAGACCAGATGCTCATCGGAGTGTTCTGGGGCTATGTTGCGATGATGGAAGGATTGATTGCCAAAATGCGTGAAGAAATCGGCCGGCCTGCCAAGGTGGTTGCCACCGGCGGCCTCGCGATCCTGTTCGATCAGCATACGGAAATGTTCGACGCGGTGGATTCCGACCTGACGCTGGAAGGCCTCGCAATTCTGGCAGAACGGGCGTCCAAGTGAAGAAGGATTTTACGCCGGAAAAAGAACTGCTGTTCCTTGCGCTGGGTGGTTCCGCCGAAATCGGGATGAACGTCAACCTGTATGGGTGTGACGGTAAATGGCTGATGGTCGATCTGGGGATGACCTTCTCAGGCGATCAATATCCCGGTGTCGATCTGGTATTCGCGGACCTTGAATTCATCGAAGACCGGATCAAGGATCTGGCCGGGATCGTGCTGACCCACGGTCATGAAGATCATATCGGTGCAATTCCCTATTTCGCAGAGGATCTGGGCGTACCGCTGTACGCAACGCCGTTCACCGCCGATCTTATCCGGCGCAAGCTGGAAGAAGCCGGTATCCTGGGCGAAATCGAACTCAATATTATCGAAGGGACGGACAGTTTTGCCGTTGGCCCGTTCGACATCAGCTATGTCCCGCTGGCGCATAGTATTGCCGAGGGTAACGGGCTGATTATCGACACGCCTTACGGACGGATTTTCCACACTGGTGATTGGAAACTGGATGAAGAACCAATCGTCGGCGAACCCACCACCGAAGAAGAATTGACCGAGCTGGGCGATGCGGGCGTGCTGGCGATGGTGTGCGATTCAACCAATGTATTCAATCCCGAACCCAGCGGGTCGGAAGGCGCGGTGTATCGCGGGTTGATGAAGAAGTTAAGCGCCACACGGGCAAGCGGGTGATGGTCACCACTTTCGCCTCCAACGTTGCGCGGCTACACACATTGGGCGAGGTCGCGAAGGAAACCGGCCGAAAATTATGCGTCGCGGGCCGATCCCTCGACCGGATTATCGAAGTGGCGCAGGACAATGGCTATCTCCAGGATTTTCCCAAGACCGTCGATTTCCAGACCGCGATGGGATTGCCGCGGGGTGATGTCCTGATCATG